>JAKONM010000246.1 GCA_022701925.1 Microbacteriaceae bacterium | reverse complement strand
GGCGGGACCCGCCCGGGCCTCCTCCCCTCCCCCGCCGTCCGAGGCGCCCCGAGGCCCGCGCCGCGCGCTGGCGGCCGCCGGTCGCCGCTACCGGTCGGCGATCGTGCGCGGCCGCTGGGTCGTGCTGGTCGCCTGGGTGCTGATCGGCGCGGGGGTCTTCACCCTGCTGCCGACGGGCCGGGCGCTCGGCGGGGACGCCGGGTTCTCGAACCTGCTGCCCGCCGACAGCGACGCCCTGGTGGTCGAGCAGCGCGCCCTCGAGTCGTTCCGCGTGCCCGTGCTCTCCGGCACGACCGTCGTCGTGCACGCGGACGGCGGGCTCACCGCCGCGACCCGCTTGGCGCTGACCGCCGCCGCGGCCCGCGCGACGCGGCCGGCGCTCGAGAACGGGCCCGCGACCACGCCCGGCAGCATCATCGCCGCGGTCCCCGTGCCCCTGATCTCCGAGGACACGGCCGTGTCCTACCTGTTCCTGTCGCCCGGCACCGGCATCTGGAAGACCATGGACCTGGCCCGGGACTTCGCCCGCGACCTACGGGCGGACATCGTGCAGCCCGGCGCCCGGGTGTCCATCACCGGTTTCGTCCCCGCCCAGGTGTCCCAGGGCGAGCAGCTGGCGCGAGGACTGCCGCTGTTCGAGCTCGCCAGCCTGGCGATCATCGTCCTGATCACCGCGATCGCCTTCCGGTCGCTCCTCGCGCCCCTGATCGTGCTGGTGACGGGCGGTGCCGGCTACGTCATCTTCTACCGCGTGCTCTCGGGCACCGCGGGGCAGTTCGGCCTTTCCGTGCCGCAGCAGCTGGAACCGGTGCTCGCGGCCCTCTTCATCGGTGTCATCACCGACTACTGCGTGCTGCTGTTCTCCTCCTACCGCGAGGCGATCCTGCGCGGGGAGGACCGGTTCGCCGCCGCGCACTCCGCCCTGCGCGACGACGGACCCGTGATCGGGGTCGCCGGCATCACGGTGGCGGGCGGCATCATCGCGCTGCTCGTCAGCCCCTTCGAGTTCTTCCGTGCGCTCGGACCCTCCCTGGCGGTGACCGTCGTCGCCGCGGTCGCGGTCGCCCTGACCCTCGCCCCGGCGCTGATGGTCCTGGTCGGCTCGCGGCTCTTCAGCCTGCGCGGAGCCGCGGCCGTGCGCCGGGCGCACGAGCGCCGGGAGGACCGCCGCGGTCCGGGACGGGACCTCGCCACCGCCGCCGTCACCGCGCTCACCCGGCGCCGGGTCGCCGCGCTCACCGCGGTGCTGGTGCTCGGCGGGCTCGCCGTGGCGACGGTGCCGGTGCTGCACGCCCGGCTCTCGCTGTCGTTCACGGCGGGCCTGCCCGCCGACGACCCCGTGCAGCAGAGCGCGCGGGTGCTGGACCGGGCCGGCATCCGGGGCATCACCGCGCCGGTGGAGGTGCTGGTGGAGGGCGACGGCGTGGCGGACGAGCGGCGCCTCCAGCTGGTCGCGCTGCAGCTGCTGCTCGCCCAGCAGCCGGGCGTCGTCCGGGTGATCGGACCCGCCGACAACCCGCTGCGGGCGAACCTCGGCGTCGTCTACTCCCCGGACGGCGACGCCGCCCGCTACCTGGTCATCCTCGACAGCGACCCGTTGGGCGCCGCTGCGGTCGCGGACCTGCGCGGCCTGCAGCGGGCGCTGCCCGACCTCGCGGCGACGGTCGGGCTCGGCGACGCCCGCATCGACACCACCGGGCAGACGCGCATCGCCTCCGAGGTGGCCGGGCTCACGGTCGAGAGCCTGCGGGACACGCTGATCGCGGCGCTGCTGATCGAGCTGGTGATCCTGGCCCTCTACCTGCGGTCGCTGCTGGCGCCGCTGGCCGTGCTGCTGGCCGGGCTCCTCAGCGTCGGCGCGGCGTCCGGCCTCACCGTGCTGCTGTTCCAGGACCTGCTCGGGCAGCCCGGTCTCACCTTCTACGCGCCCTTCTCCACGGCCGTGCTGCTGCTCGCGCTCGGAGCGGACTACACGGTCTTCACCGTCGGCGCGATCTGGCGCCGCGCCCGCTCGGCGCCGCTGCGCGACGCGATGATCACGACGCTGCCGACCAGTGCCCGGGCGGTGACCGCCGCCGGGGTCATCCTCGCCGCCACCTTCGCGGCGGTCGGCCTGGTGCCGCTGGCGGCGTTCCAGCAGATCGCGTTCACCATGGCCGTCGGGCTGCTGATCGACACCCTGCTGGTGCGCCCGGTGCTCACGCCCGCCCTGCTGACGCTGCTGGGCCGCAGCGCCCTGTGGCCGGACCGGCGGCGCCTGGCCGCGGATGCGCGGGGCCGCGCGGCGGACCAGGAGGCCCGGACCGCGGCACCGGTCGGTGACCGGGCTCCGGTTCGGGCCCCCTGATCGGGTCGCCGCCCTCCGCTACGCCGTGGCGTAGGTGAGGCAGTCGGCCTTGTCCTGCGCCTTGCCGCCCACCTGCACGGAGGCGGCGCCGCACTCCAGGTGGTCGTTGTGCTTGCACTCCGAGCGGTGGCAGGCGCCGACGACGCCGCTGCGCTCGAGCCCCGCGCGGAAGGAGATCTGGACGAACGTGCCGCACTGCGCGTGGTCGCCGCCGATGGTGATGGCGCCGGCGTGGCAGCCGGCGTCGTGGTTGTAGGAACAGCCCGTCGCCGAGCAGTCGTGCACAGAAGGAAGCTGCGTGATGGCCATGACGGGACTGTCCTCCTCGTCGCGGGCGACCGCCACGAAGGGAAGGCTGCCCTGAGCGGGGCGGGTCCGCGCGGTTCCGGGCATCCGCGTGAGTCCCCTCCCCCGGACTGGGAGGGGACTCACGGGCCAGGCGCTACGCGTTCTCGCGCTGGAAGACGCGGGCGCCCCAGGTCGCAGCGGCCGCGAAGACGACGACCGCCCAGAACGAGCCCCACCAGACCGTCGAGTCGAAGGTGCCGGTGAAGACCGTGCGGATGCCGTCGACGATGTGCTTCGTCGGCACGACGTCCGCCACCGTCTTCAGCCACTGGGGCTGCGTGATCGGCAGCAGGATGCCGGACAGCAGCAGCACCGGCAGCGAGACGCTGTTCAGCAGGGGCGCCAGCACGTTCTCGCTCTTCGACAGCAGCCCCACCGCGTCGGAGAAGCAGGCGCAGGCGGCGCCGAGCAGCACGGTCAGCGCGATGCCGAGCACGATGCCGGGCGCGGACGCCTGCAGGCCGAACAGGAAGCTCAGCAGCACCAGCACGATCGACTGCACCAGCAGCTGCACGGCGTTCAGCGCGACGCGGCCGAAGAGCAGGGCGGTTCGCGAGGCGGGCGTCACGCGCTCCGCCTCGATGACGCCGGCCCGCCACTCCGCGACCAGCCCGAACCCGGCGAAGAGCGTGCCGAACAGGCCCAGCTGCACCAGCAGCCCGGGCACGAACAGCGTGTACGCGTTGTCCGCGCCGAAGGTGCCCGCCAGCGGCACGAGCAGCGGGCCGAACAGCGCCAGGTAGAGGATCGGCTGGACCAGCCCGATGATCACCCAGGCCGGGTTGCGCAGCGCGATGCGCAGCTGACGCCGGAACACGATCCACAGCTGTCGCAGGAACTGCATCAGGCGTCCTCTCGCAGCGAACGGCCGGTCACCGTCAGGAACACGTCGTCCAGGGTGGGCCGGCGCACCTCGATGCCGGCCAGCACGATCCCCTGCTCGTCGAGGCGCCGCACCAGCGTCGGCAGGCGGCCGGCGACGCCGCGCACCCGGGCGGAGACGTGCAGGCCGTCTACCGCGGGCGGCTCCTCCGGCTCGGCCGCGGCCAGCGCCGCCCGGGCGGGCTCGACGTCCGCCGCGGCCCCGACGGTCAGCTGCACCAGGTCGCCCGCCACCTGGCGCTTCAGCGCGTCCGGGGTGTCCGCGGCCGCGATGCGGCCGTGGTCGATGACCAGGATGCGGTCGCACAGCGCATCCGCCTCGTCCAGGTAGTGGGTGGTGAGGAAGACGGTGGAGCCGCGCACCCGTCGCAGGTCGGCGATGTGCCCCCAGAGGTTCGCCCGCGCCTGGGGGTCGAGCCCGGTGGTCGGCTCGTCCAGGAACACCAGCCGGGGGTCGTGCACCAGCCCCATCGCGATGTCGAGCCGGCGCCGCTGGCCGCCGCTCATCGCGCCGGGCTTGCGGTCCCACAGGCCGTCCAGCTCCAGCTGCGCGAACAGCTCGCGCGCCCGGGCCGCGGCGGCCGCGCGCGAGATGCCGTAGAGCATCCCGTGGTCGACCACCTCTTCGCCCGCCCGCGCCTCGGGCGAGGTCGAGCCGCTCTGGGAGACGTAGCCGATCGCCCGGCGCACCGCCACCGGATCGGCCGCGACGTCGTGGCCCGCCACCCGCGCGGTGCCGGCCGTGGGCCTCAGCAGCGTGGTCAGCATGCGCAGCGTGGTCGTCTTGCCGGCGCCGTTCGGCCCGAGGAACCCGACGATCTCGCCCTCGTCCACGTGCAGGTCGACGCCCGCGACGGCGGCGACCTCCACCTTCTCCTTGCCGCGGCGGGCCGTGAAGGTCTTCGTCAAGCCCTCGACCTGGATCACGGCACCGATCCTGGCGCCTCCCCCGGACGCGGCGCCAGCCCGTCCCTCCGGCCGACCGCGCGGGGCGGTGCCGCGCGGCAGGATGGTGCGGTGAGACTGCACGATCCCGACATCCGCACGTTCGCCTCCGACAACTACGCGGGGGCGCTGCCCGAGGTGCTGCAGGCGATCGCCGACGCGAACGGCGGCCACCAGATCGCCTACGGCGAGGACGACTACACGGCACGGCTCGGCGAGGTGGTGCGGGCCGAGTTCGGCGAGCGCGCCGAGGTGTTCCCCGTGTTCAACGGCACGGGCGCCAACGTCACCGCCCTGACCGCGCTGCTGCCCCGCTGGGGCGCGGTGATCGCCACCGGCAGCGCCCACATCCACACCGACGAGGGCGGGGCGCCGGAGCGGGTCAGCGGGCTGAAGCTGTTCGTCGTGCCCGGGGTCGACGGCAAGCTGACGCCCGAGGCGATCGAGACGGAGGCGTGGGGCTGGGGCGACGAGCACCGGCCGCAGCCGCTGGCCGTGTCGATCACGCAGTCCAGCGAGCTGGGCACCGTCTACTCGCCCGAGGAGGTGCGGGCCGTCGCCGACTTCGCGCACGAGCGCGGCATGGCCGTGCACATGGACGGCGCGCGCATCTGGAACGCCGCCGCAGCCCTGGGGGTGCCGCTGCGCGAGTTCACCGCCGATGCGGGCGTCGACGTGCTGAGCCTCGGCGGCACCAAGAACGGGCTGCTCGGCGCGGAGGCGATCGTCGTGATCGACCCCGACCGGACCGTCGGGCTGACCTACCTGCGCAAGCTGAACATGCAGCTGTCCAGCAAGATGCGGTTCGTCAGCGCCCAGCTGCTGACGCTGTTCGAGGACGGCCTCGGGGTGCGCACGGCCGCGCACGCCAACGCCATGGCCGCCCGCCTCCGCGGCGCGCTCGAGGGGCTGGAGGGCGTCGGCTTCGCCTACCCCACGGACGCGAACGCGGTCTTCGCGCGGATCGAGCCCGCGGCCGCCGACCGGGTGCGGGCCAGGTACCGGTTCTACGACTGGGACCGCGCGCACCACGAGGTGCGCTGGATGTGCGCCTTCGACACCACCGAGGCCGACGTCGACGGGTTCGTGCAGGCGGTCCGGGAGGCCCTCGCCGGCTGAGGCCGGCCCGTCCCCCGGGCGGGTCGCCGGGGCCGGTCCGTGATTCGAACCGGTGTTCGGCGGGTCGCGCGGCCGGAGGGCGACGTCGCGCGCACCATGGCTGCCGTGATGGGGGTCAACCACGCCACCAGTGGCGCCGCGGTGTGGCTGGCGGCGACCGCGGCGCTGCCCGCGTTCGGCACGGACGCGTACCCGCTGGCCCCGGCCGGCGTGCTGGCCGGCGCGGTGGTGTGCGCGGGTGCCGCGCTGCTGCCCGACGCCGACCACCACAGCGGCACGATCGCCCACTCCGTGCCGGTGCTCGGCAAGGTCGTGGCCAAAGGCATCGGCGACGCGACCGGCGGCCACCGCCACGGCTTCCACACGGTGCTCGCGGCGGCGCTGATCACGCTGCTCGCGGTGCTGGCGGGCCGCTTCACGGCCGAGGTCGGCCCGCTGGGCCTCGTGCCGATCGGGCCCGCGATCGCCACGATCCCGCTGATCGCGTTCGCCGTGAAGGCCCGCGAGCTGGTGCGCACCTGGTCCTCGGCCTGGGGCGTCGGCATGCTGGCGGGCGCGGCGGTCGTGCTCTTCTCCCCGGACAACCACGCCTGGTTCCCGATCGCGGTCGGCCTCGGCTTCCTCACCCACATCGCCGGCGACATGCTGACCGTCGAGGGCGTGCCCTCCCCCCTCTGGCCCTTCACCGTGCGGCCGCCGCGCGCCTGGACCCGCGTGCCCGGCCTGCGGGCGGTCTGGAAGCGCAACGGCTACATCGCGGTGCCGGTGCTGGGCCACGCCGGCAGCGCGCGCGAGACGGTGCTCGGCGCCTTCCTCGGGCTGTACTGCGTCTACGGCGTCGCGGTGGTCGTGTCGCGCGCGATCGGCCACCCGATCGACCTCGCCTGACGACGGATTCCGCAGCGGATCGCCGCATCCCGCGACGATCTGCGCAGGACTCCCCCGTTCTCGGGCCGGATCCGGTCGGTCGCCCCTCACCGCGGTTCCTACACTCGCTCTGGTGAGCGAGCTGCAGCGGGACGTCGTGGTGGTCGGTGCGGGCGTCTGCGGGCTGACGGCGGCGACCGCCCTCGCGCGCGCCGGCCGGTCCGTGGTGGTGCTGGAGGCCCGCGACCGCGTGGGCGGCCGGCTGGAGACCGACACGAGCAGCGGGGCGCTGCTCGAGCTGGGCGGCCAGTGGGTCTCACCCGACCAGACCGCGCTCAGCTCCGCGATCGACGAGCTGGGCCTCGCGACCTTCACCCGCTGGCGCGACGGCGAGAGCGTGTACCTCGGCCCCGACCGCGTGCGCCACCGCTACACGGGCGACATCTTCCCGGCACCGGAGGCGACGCAGGCCGAGATCGAGCGGCTGATCGCCGAGCTGGACGTGCTGGTCGCGCAGATCGACCCCGACGCCCCGTGGACCCACCCGCGGGCCCGCGAGCTGGACGGCATCACCTGGCGCGCCTTCCTGCAGCAGCACTCGGACGACGACGAGGCCCGGGCCAACGTCGCGCTCTTCATCGCGGAGGCGATGCTCACGAAGCCCTCGCACGCGTTCTCCGCGCTGCAGGCCCTGCTGATGGCGGCCTCCGCCGGCAGCTTCAGCAACCTGGTCGACGCCGACTTCATCCTGGACCGCCGCGTCGTCGGCGGGCTGCAGCAGGTGCCGCTGCGCATCGCGGAGGCGCTGGGCGACGACGTCGTGCTGGGCGCCCCGGTGCGCCGCGTCGAGCGGACGGACGACGGGGTCGTCGTCACCGCCGACGGCGACGTCGTCGTGCGGGCGCGGCACGCGGTGCTGGCCGTGCCGCCCAACCTCTACGACCGCATCGACTACGTGCCGCCGCTGCCGCTGCGCCGCCACCAGCTGCACCAGCACCTGTCCCTGGGCCTGGTGATCAAGGTGCACGCCGTCTACGAGCGGCCCTTCTGGCGGGAGGACGGACTGTCCGGCACGGCCTTCTCGCCGTACCTCGCGGTGCACGAGGCCTACGACAACTCGAACCACGACGATCCCCGCGGCGTGCTGGTCGGCTTCGTCTCCGACCACCGGGCGGACCGGCTGCTGGCGCTCGGGGCGGAGGAGCGGCGGGCGGCGATCCTCGACGACCTGGTGCAGTACTACGGCGAGCAGGCGAGGACTCCCGAGATCTTCGTGGAGAGCGACTGGGGCAGCCAGGAGTGGACCCGCGGCGCCTACGCCGCCAGCTTCGACATGGGCGGCCTGGAGCGGTTCGGGGCCGACCTGCGCACCCCCGTCGGCCCCCTCCACTGGGCGTCGAGCGACCTGGCGGGAGCCGGCTACCAGCACGTGGACGGCGCGATCCGGCAGGGCCACCGCGTGGCCGAGGAGATCCTGGCGGCGGGCTGACCGGCGCCCCCCGGCGGTCGCGGCGCCGGCCCCCGCCGCGGAGCGGGCGCGGCGCCGGGGCGGGCAGTAG
>JAKONM010000242.1 GCA_022701925.1 Microbacteriaceae bacterium | reverse complement strand
GGCGTTGGTCGAGTCGGCCATGAACAGGTCGACGCCCTCGGTGCCCAGCCGGGCGAACCCGGGCAGGTCGGTCAGGCGGTGGTCCATGGGGAACTGGTCCATCTTGAAGTCGCCCGTGTGCAGCACGCAGCCCGCGGCGGTGCGGATCGCGACCGCCAGGCCGTCCGGGATGGAGTGGTTCACCGCGAAGAACTCGAGGTCGAAGGGGCCGAAGGACCTCGTGTCCCCCTCCTCCACCCGCTCGGTCCTCGGCGTGATGCGGTGCTCCTTCAGCTTGGCGCTGATGAAGGCCAGGGTCAGGCGCGAGCCCACCACGGGGATGGTCGGCCGCTCCTTCAGCAGGTAGGGCACGCCGCCGATGTGGTCCTCGTGACCGTGCGTCAGCACGATCGCCTCGATGTCGCCCAGCCGGTGCCGGATGGAGGAGAAGTCGGGCAGGATCACGTCGATCCCGGGCTGCGTCTCCTCGGGGAACAGCACCCCGCAGTCGACGATGAGCAGACGCCCGCGGTGCTCGAACACCGTCATGTTGCGGCCGACCTCGCCCAGCCCGCCGAGCGGGGTGATGCGGAGGCCGTTGCGGGGCAGCTTGGGCGGGGCGTGCAGTTCGAGCTCGTGAGCGGGCACGGGGAAGTCCTTTCGACAGGCGGCGTGCGCCTGGTGGGTCCGGCGCACGGGCGGCGGACGGGAACGAGATCAGTGGTCCCGCGGGATGGCGAGGAAGTCGTCGACCATCGCGGGATGCGATCCAATTCTGGCCCGTCCGGGCGCCCCGCCGGTACCGCCCGTGCGCGGACCGGCGCCCGGCACCCCCGGGAGCGCCCCGGACGCCCCCGGAAGTCGGGGGCGGGGCCGCCGCTCACGGCCCCGCCCCCGCGCCGCCTCAGGCCGAGGTCGGGCCGAAGGAGGCCTCCACGTCGGCCAGCTCGAGCGCCGCGGTGGCCTGGATCAGCTCGAGCAGGTCGGGGTCGAGCCCCGGCGCATACTCCTCGAAGCGCTCCTCGGCGATCGTCGACGGCACGCCCTCCGGCGCCTGCTTCGTCACGCTCAGATCGGTGCCGTCCTTCGAGGGCGACAGGCCCTGGAAGATGCGGCCGGCCTCCGACTGGCCCTTGAGGTCGAACGTGTACTGCACGCTCTGCAGGCCCTGGTCGACCAGCGCCTTCACCTCGGGGAACGCCTCCGCGTTCGTCTTCGGGATCGGCAGCAGCTTCTTCCAGTCGACGCCGAGCGTCTCCAGGGCCTTCGCGTAGCCGTTCTCGTGCGCCTGGTCGCGCACGATCAGGTAGGCGATCGTCGACCGGGCGGTCCTGTTGTCGGTCATCTCGTAGATCCGCGACTTCTGCAGCCGCCCCGTCGACTCGAGCATCAGGTTGTAGAGCAGGTCCAGCACCAGGTTGCCCGAGTTGTAGACGTAGCTGCCGCTCCACGGGTTGCCCGCCGAGTCGACCGGCAGCGCGCCCTGGCCGGCGACCAGGTAGTGGTGGATGTTGCTGGTGTCGAGCGCGATGCTCAGCGGCGTGGCGCCGCCTGCGCCGGGCGTGTCCAGCGGGTCGGTCTGCTTGCCCTGGTAGCGGGGCGAACCGTCGAGCAGGCGGGAGATCGTGGTGCCGATCAGCTCGACGTGGCTGATCTCCTCCGTGCCGATGCCCTGGATCACGTCGCGGTAGGGCTTCGCGGCGGCGCCGCGGAAGTTCATGGACTGGAAGAGGTACTGCATCATCGTGCGCATCTCGCCGAACTGACCGCCGAGCCCCTCCTGCAGCGCGTTGGCGGCGGCGGGGTCCGGCTCGTCCTGGCCGATCTCGTTGATGAGCTGCTGGATGTGGAAGTACACGGTGGGCCTCCTGCGTCGTGTGCGGACCAGCAGCGTGCGGGTCGCCCGCTGCGAAGGCCGTCCGAATGCCTTCGATTCCGAGACTTCCCGGACGATGCACGGGGGCGCGGTCCGGGCACGCCGGCGCGTTCAGCGACGCCCGCGAACTGTCGGCGGACACGCCGGATCCGTTCACCGCGCGCGCATCCGAGCGGGGTTGAGTGCTGTTCCAGTCGACAGAGGAGTCGCCGTGCACCACACCCCTTCCACCCCGGTCGTGCGACCGTGACCGCCCCGCGCGGCTCCGGCGAGGACGCGCGCGTCGTCGTGCCGATCGACGTCCACGACATCCGGGTGCTCACCGCCACCGGTCCGATCGACCTGCCCGTCGCCGTTCCCGCCCCCGCCCCCGCGGCGGCAGAACGCCACCGGTGCCGGCGGGCCTGAGGCCGCTTCCCGCCCTCCCCCGCTCGACGGCGAGCGGGAAGCCGGCCGCCGGGATGCGAGGGACGGCCGCCGTGCGGCACCCTGTCCTGGTGCACACCCCGACGCGGACTCGCCGCGGAGCCGGCGCATGACCCGCCTGAGCCCCGACCAGCTGGGATCCGACCCGGTCTCCTACTCGGTGCGCCACGAGCCGCCGCACCGGGTGTGGCTGAACCGCATCGGCGTCACCGGCTCGCTGTTCAGCGTCGCGATGGGCCTCTCGGTGCTGCTGGGCCGGACCCGACGATGAGCGCGTCCGGCCGCGACGGCCTGCTGGGCGTGCGCGCAGGTCGCTCGCAGGTCGCTCCTTACACTGCTGCGATGCCGATCCGGGACCTGCAGCTGCTCACCGCGACGCTGCGCACGCCTTTCACCGGCTACGCCCGCCCGCGCCGACAGCTGGGCCCGGCCCTCGAGCGCCCGCTGGCCTGCGTCGCCCTGCTGTCGACGATGGTGGTCGCCGGGATCCTGCTCGGCAGCCCCGGCGGCCGCGCGCCGCTGCGCTGACGCGCCCCCGCCTGCGGGGAGGCTGCTGAAGCACCGGGTGACCGGTGGGAGACGGGCCCGATGCCGTCTGCGGACGGCGCAGTCCTGCTTCAGTGGCGGCATGACGGACGCGCGCGGGCGAGAGGGCGACCGCAGACAGCCCGCCTTCACGACCGCCGACCCGGTCGCCGGCCTCGAGGCCGGCGACTGACGCGGTCGATCCTCCTTCCAGGTCGCGGTGCCGAGCGTGCTCCGCCGGAGCGCAGCCCGGCGCCCCCCGACTGCTCCTCCCGTCCCGTTGAAGTCCCGTCCCGTCCTGTCCGAAGAGGAGCCCCTGTGCCGTCGAACGAGTCCACCCAGTCAGGCGCGGTCGCGGCCGTCGTCTACAACCCCGTCAAGATCGACCTGGAGCAGGTGAGGGCCGAGGTCGCCCGCGCCGAGTCGGCGGCGGGTCGGGGCACGACCCTGTGGTTCGAGACGAGCGAGGACGACGTCGGCCAGGGCGCCGCGCGGGAGGCGCTGGACGCGGGCGCCGACCTGGTGCTGGCGGCCGGGGGCGACGGCACCGTGCGGGCGGTCGCCGAGGTGGTCGCCGGATCCGACGCGACCTTCGCGATCCTGCCCGCGGGCACCGGCAACCTGCTGGCGCGCAACCTGAGCCTGCCGCTGAACGCCGTCGGCCCGGCGATCGACGTGGCCTTCTCCGGGCAGGACCGCGTGATCGACGTGGGCGTGATCGACGTGCGCCGAGAGGACTCCTCCGTCGACCGCCACACCTTCGTCGTGATGGCCGGCGCGGGGCTCGACGCGAAGATGATCGAGGCGACCGACGAGGACCTGAAGAAGAAGGCCGGGATCCTGGCCTACGTGCAGGCCATCGCACGGGTGCTGCGGGACCGCAGCCGGCTGCACCTGAACTTCCGCGTCGACGGGGGCTCGCCGACCCGTGTCACGGCGCACACGCTGATCGTCGCGAACTGCGGGTCGCTGCCGGGGAGGATCCTGCTGCTGCCGGAGGCGCAGATCGACGACGGCGTCCTGGACCTGCTGTTCCTGAAGCCCGGCCGGCTCCTCGGGTGGATCCAGATCTTCGGCAAGGTGCTGTGGGAGAACGGCGTCGTGGGCCGCATCCCGGGGCTGAAGCGGTTCGCATCGCGGGAGGTGCGGACGGTGAACACCGCGACCGGCAAGCGGGTGCGCGTCTCCTTCTCCCGTCCCGAGCAGCTGGAGCTGGACGGCGACGGCATCGGCGAGGCGACCGGGTTCAAGATCTCGGTGCAGGAGGGCGCGCTGACCGTCCGGGTCGCCCGGGCCTGACGCCGCAGGCCCGGCGTCGGATCAGTCGGAGCCGCCGCCGGGCCGCACCGCGGCGTCGTCACGCACCGTGATGCGCCGCACGCCGGGCTCGCTGCGGTCGGTCTCGACCCGAGGAGCGGCGTCCTCCTCGGTCGCGGCAGGGGCGGTCGTCAGCTGGTCGCGCCGGGCCTCGTCGGGTTCCATGGCGGACATCCAAGCCCCCGCGGCCGTCAGTCGGCTGCGGCTCCGGTCAGCAGCACGGGCGCCAGGTCCGCCGCCACCTGCTCCGCCCACCGGCGGTACGTCGTCTGCGAGAACGACGGCCCGACCCACTCCGACGCCCCGACCGGGTCGGCGAGGCGCAGCGGCACCGCGTGGCCCTGGCCGCGCAGGGTCGCCTCCGCGGTCTCGGCCATGGCGACGACCCTGCAGCCGAAGGCTCCGCCCCACTGGTGCGGCGCGTCGCGCACCGCACTGCGCCAGGGCAGCGAGAGGACACGGATGGCCGTGTCCGGCCCCGCCGCGTCGGTGAGCGTCGTCCGCAGCCGCTGCGCGTAGTCGCGCCAGCGCGCGATCGGGATCTCCGCGAGCCCCGGACGGTAGGCGGCGGTGACCACCAGTGCGTCGTGCCAGTGCAGCTGCTCGGCGCGCAACCGGGCGGCCAGCAGGTCGAGGTCCCAGTCGCCGCCCAGCACCGTGGTCACCCGGACGGGCCGGCCGAGACGGTCGGCGAGCGCGTCGGAGAGGCACTGCGCGAAATCCGCCTCCCCGTCGTGCAGGCCCGGGCTCTCCGCCGGCCCGTTCCCGAGCAGCAGCACCCGGACGGGCAGGACCCCCTCGACGGGCTCGACGGCGCGGGGCGCCGGCAGCCGCCGCTCGCAGTGCAGCCGCTCCTGCCGGTCGGCCCTGGTGGACAGGCCCAGGCGACGGGCCGCCGCGATCCCGAGCGCCGTCGCGTCGGCGAGCAGGTTCCGGCCACCCATGACTCGAACCTAGGGGGATCGGGTGCGCTGTCGGCGGTGCATCCGCTGCACGTCGGGACACTCCGCCGACTCGACGGGCACGGCGGAGCCGGATCCACGGCCGCGATCCGCGCGGTCGAGGGGCTCAGCCCGCCGGGAAGAGGGCGCGACGGACCGCGGCGCGGAACTCGACGTCCTGAGCGACCAGGTCGGCGAAGCCCGCCAGTGCCGCCGTCTCCACCACCGTGAAGGTGCGCGGCTGCTCGTCGAGCACCACGAGGCAGCCCAGGAGCCGGCCGGCGGCGTCGCGCACGGGCGCCCCCGCTGCAGACCGCAGCGAGTCCTGTCCCTCCGGCAGCCCCTGGTCGCCGGAGGCGGCCTGCTGGAAGGCGGCCGCGCCGCCGCGGTGCGCTTCCAGCAGCGGCGCGACCTGGTCGGCCCGGGGCAGCGACGACCAGCCGAGCTGGGCCGCGGGCGCCGCACCGTGCTCGCCATGCAGCATCAGCACGACGCGCGGGACGCCGAGCACCGTCGACACCAGCCGGAGCATCCGATCGAACTGCCCGGGCACCACCTGGAGGGCCGACGTCGGGGGGCCGCTCGAGGCGGCCGCGTCCTCCGGCACGACGCCGCTCTCCACGCCGCGGCGCCGCACGAGGTCGTCCACCAGCACCTGCTGCAGCTCGACCGCGACCGTGTGCAGGTCCAGCCGGCGGGAGGGTTCGCGCTGCGTCATGCCCATCAGCACCGCCGCCAGGCGGGGCGGCAGGGCCGCGGGCACCCGCGGATCGCGCGTCAGCCGGGCGAAGGCGGCCTGCTCGATCGTCCCCGTGAACTCGGGCTCGCCGGTCATCGCCTCCAGCAGCACCAGGGCCAGGGAGTAGACGTCCGACTCCGGACGCGCGTCGTTCCCCTCCACCTGCTCGGGGCTCAGGTAGGCCGCGGTGCCGACGGTGAAGTCGCTGAGGTCCGGCTCGCCGACCCGCGCGGTGATGCCGAAGTCGGTCAGCTTCGCCACGACCGGGCGCACGCTGCGCTGGTCGGAGATCAGGATGTTCGACGGCTTCACGTCGCGGTGCAGGAAGCCGGCCTGGTGCATGTAGGCCAGGCCCTCGGCCAGGTCGAAGCCCAGCCAGCAGGCCTCGCTGACCTCCATCGGGCCGCGGCGCAGCCGCTCCTTCAGCGACTCGCCCGACACGTGCTCCATCACCAGGTAGACCTGGTGCGAGCCGTCCGCACGGCGGTCGACCCCCGCGTCCAGCAGCGTGGTCAGCGCGTAGTGGTTCAGCCCGGCGACGACCCGCGCCTCGAGCCGGCGCAGCCGGGCGTCGTCCGCGTCGACCGACGGGTGGAACAGCTTCACCGCGACGTCGCGGTGCAGCACCACGTCCCGCGCCAGGTGCACGCTGGCCTCGCCGCCGCTGCCGAGGGACTGCCCGATGCGGTAGCGGCCGTCGACCAGGACCTGGTCCTCCGCCCGGCCGAGCAGGCGGGAGCGGCGGCCGCCCGGGGCCGTCGCCGTCGATTCCGCCTCGCGGGCGAGCCGCGCGCTGAGACCGCGGCCGAACAGATCCATCGCGGGGAATATATCGCGGCGGAACATCCGCGTCGCGCGGCGACGACTCCGCAGGCCGCGGAACCGTTCATGGAGGCGCCGCCCCCCACACTGCGGGGGTGGACATCGAGACGGCCGGGGGCCGCAGCCGCGCCGACTTCCGGGTGCCCCTGGCGCCGGCCGCGCTGCTCGAACGGCTGCGCGAGCGGGTCGCGGCCGACCGCAGGTTCACGCTGCTGCGCGCCGATGAGGCGCACGCCGACCTGGCGGCGCGCTTCAACCGCACCACCTGGGGCGGGCGCCTGCACCTGCGCTTCGTGCGGCTGGACGCGACGAGCAGCATGGTGGTGGCGGAGTGGCACCCGCGGCGTGCGGCGCGGGGCGCGTTCTTCCGCGGCGAGGACGACCTGCGCGCCCTGGCCGTCCTGCTCGACGGCGAGGTCTGACGCCGACGCGCGGCGGTCTGGAGGAGCTTCCACGATGCGTCGTCCGCCCTCGGCAGCAGCGCGCACTCGGATGCGGCACCGGCGCCTACGGTCGGCGGTGCGGGGCACGGGCTCCTCGCGGAGGAGGGGACCATGACCGAGATCCTGTTCGTGCACGGCGCGCTGGTGCGGGACGGCGCTTGGTGGTGGCGTCGGGCGGGAGACCTGATCGAGCAGCGCACCGGCGTCGTGAGCCGCGCGATCGAGCTGCCGTCGTGCGGCGAGGGCGCGCTGCCCGGTGGTGCCGGGCTGGCCGAGGACGCCGCGGCGCTCACCGCGGCGCTGGACCGGGTCGACGACGCGGTGGTGGTCGGGCACTCCTACGGCGGCACGGTGATCGCTGAGGGCGCGGACCACCCGGCCGCCCGCCGCCTGGTGCTGATCAGCTCGTACCTGCCGGATGCGGGTCAGGCGCAGGGCGAGCTGCTGGCCGGCGAGCAGGACCCGGTGACGGTCGCGCCCGCGGACGACGGCACGGGGCACCTGACGGGGCTGACCCCCTCGACGTTCGCCGAGCGCTTCCTGCAGGACGTGCCCGACGAGCACATGCGCGCTGCGGCATGGGAGCGGGTGACCTCGCAGGGGCTGGCGGCCTTCGCCACCCCGCTCACCCGCGCGGCGTGGCAGGAGCGGGACTCCACCTACCTGGTCTGCACCGAGGACGCCAGCACCTCCGTCGATCTGCAGCGCTTCCACGCCGCGCGGGCGACCCGTTCGTTCGACCTGCCGACCGGCCACCACCCCTTCCTGTCGCGGCCCGACCTGGTCGCCGACCGGTTGGTCGAGGTGCTCGCTGCTGAGCGGTTCTGCTGAGAGCAGACGATCGGGCGCGCAGCGACTGCGGACCCGTAGCGTCGCGGGATGACCGCTCCCACCGAGGACCGCCCCGCCACCCCCTCGCCCGCCGCGCCCCTGTGGCGGGACGTGCTGGGCGAGCAGCTGCGCGCCGAGCGCCGGCAGCGCGGCGAGACGCTGGGCCAGGTCGCCCGCCGGGCCAGCGTGTCGACGCAGTACCTGTCGGAGGTGGAGCGCGGCGTGAAGGAGGCCTCCAGCGAGGTCATCGGCGCCGTGGCCGCGGCGCTGGACCTCAGCCTGCTGGAGCTGACGACCGGGGTCGCCGAGCGCCTGCAGGGCGCGCAGGCCGTGACCCGCAGCGCGGTGGCGCTGGCAGCCTGACTGCGCGTCGCGCAGCCCTGGCCCCCGCTCCTTCTGAACGGCTGGACTGATCGCGTCCGGACGCCCCGCAACGGGCGAACACGCGTTCGAGAGGGAGTGTCGGAGGGGTGTGGGAGGGTTCCTCCGTGGTAGACGAAGTACCTGGTCCGGAGGTGGTTCCGCCCTCTGGTGACTCTGCCGCGGGTGTGTCGTTGCGGGTGTTCGAGGCGTTGAACGGGGCGGTCGAGGGCGCCCGGCGGGCGCGCTGTCTGGGTGAAGTGCTGCAGGCGCAGACGATGCTGGCGCTCTGGGACGCGGTCGTGGTCGATGAGACCGCACGCGGCCTGGTGGTGCGGGAAGGCGGTCTGGCGGAGCGGGCGTTCTCGGGGCACCTCGCAGGCCTGCTGCAGGTCTCCCGGAACCGGGCGATCGGGATGCTGCACACCGCCACCGCCATCCGGGACCTGCCGGTGTCGTGGGGCGTGTTCGGCGGTGGCGGGTTCGGGTGGCAGGCGGTGGAGAGCATCGTCCGCAACCGCGGCACCCTCACCGGCGACGCTCTCGACCAGTACGACCTCGGTGCCGCCCGATTGTCTGCCGAGACCGTCCCGCAATGCCTCGACCCGGCCCTGTCGCGGCTGCACGACGCGCTGGACCACGACGCCGCGACCGACGCCGCCGCGTCCGCGCACCGGACCCGGTCCGCGCAGGCGCGTCCCGGTGCTGCGGGAGCGGGCACGCTGACGCTGACGGGTCCGGAGACCGACATCGCCGCGATGCACGACGCCGCGCACCGTGCCGCGGTCGCCGCCCACGGGGTCGAGGGTGAGACCCGGACGATCCGGCAGCTGATGTACGACTGCCTGGTCGACGTGATCCTCCACGGCCTCGCCGCACCCGCACCCGCACCCGCACCCGTATCCGACGGAGCAGGCAGCACGGGTCGAGACGCTGACGCGGCGACCACCGACTCCGCCCCCGCCCCCGCCCCCGCTGACCCGACCTCGACGCCGGCGGACCCCTTCGAGCGGCTCGGCGACCCCCGGGTGCCGCAGCGCAAGGCGATCCAAGCCACCATCGTCGTCACCGTCCCCGCCGCGACCGCCGTCGGGGCGGGCCAGGAAACCGGGAAGCTCGCCGGCTGGGAGTCCCTCGCCCCCGCCGAGGCCCGCCGCATCATCGGCGCCGCCCGCCACTGGACCCGAGTCGAGCTCGACCCGGTCGACGACGCCATCCTCGCCTTCGACAGCCACGAAGGGTCGATCCCCGCAGCCCTCCGACGACTGATCTGGGCCAGGTCCGAGACCTGCGACCAACCCCACTGCCCCGCCCCGGCCCATCATGCGGACATCGACCACGTCGTCCGCGTCGAACACGGCGGACGCACCACCCACGTGAATCTGTCCGCACTGTGCCGCAGCGACCACCAGACCAAGGACGACGGCTACGTCGACGTCCGCCGCGACCCCGACGGCACCCTCACCTGGAACACCACTCGCTGGGGCGGCCGAACCACCAAGAAACCCGCACTCCGCATCCGACCCGCACCCGCACCCGCACCCGCCGCAGAAGACGACGACTCCGCGCCCTGGGCCACCGCCGCCTGACTGCTGCATCCGCCACGGCGAAGCTCACCGAGCGGGGCCGCCGGGTCTCGTCGGTCGGGCGCTACGCGTCAGGGCGCATCCCGCCGGGGCGAGCGATCAGCCCTCGGCGGCGAGCACTCCTGCGTCGACCTTCGGGTGCACGCGCTCGTTGTGCTCGTCCACCCGCACCCGGGCGCCGACGTCGTCGACGCCCCAGTCCTCCTCGATGCCGCAGTCGAGGTCGACCACGAAGGTGTGGTCCGGGTCGCGCCTGAGCTCTGCCGACATGCTGGCCGCCTTCGTCGGCTGACGCCGTTGCCGCCACCGTAGCCGCCGTACCCGTGCGCCGCCCGGCGACCGGGACTGCCAGGTCGTGCACCTACGGTCCGACGATGAGCGACCCCCGTCCCGACACCACGGACCCCGACACCACCGCCCCCGGCGGCACCGACCCCGACACCGGCACCCGGCCCGACGGCGCGCCCGTCGAGAACCCGTCGGGCTGATACGGCCACGTCCCCGATCGGGACCACCGACCATCGAGGCCGTCGACCTGCTGCGCCTGGTGCTGGGGGCGCGCGGCCTGCTGGCGTCGCCGGGTGCCGCGAGGTCGGCATTCGGACCGGAGGCGGGCGCGGCGGCTCGAGCGACCGTGCGGGTGCTGGCCGTGCGGCAGACGCTGCAGGCGCTGGTGACCGCCCGCAGCGGCCGACGATCCCTCAGCGCCGCCGTCGACGTGCTGCACGCGGCGTCGATGCTGCCGGTGATCATCGTCGCCCCGGGCCGGGCCGGTCGCTTCGCCGTCATCCAGATCGCCACGGCGGTCGTGCTGGCGACCCTGGAGGTCGCCGCCGACCGGCGCTGAGCCCGCCCCGGGCCTGGCGATCAGCACGGCGCGCCCCGGAGCGGAGCGGGCCACGCCTCAGACGGTGAGGCCCACCGCGGTCCACGACAGCGGCGGCAGGACCACGGTGAGCACGCCGTGCTCCAACGACGCCGTGTCGTTGGCGGACGGCGCCACCCGCTGCGGGTCCTGCAGCGTGTTCGCGGCGTCGGGGTCCGGGTCCGCGATCGTGTGCGTCTCGGCGATCCGGGCGTCCTCCAGCCCGGCGACCTCGACCCGCACCGTGACGGCATCGCCGCGGTGCCGGTTCACCAGGAACACCGCAGCGCCGTCCCCGCCACGGGTGACGACGGCGTCGACCGCCGGCACGTCGCCGAACAGCTTCGTCGTGATCACGGGGGCGTCGACGCCGACGGACAGCGCCTCGCCCTGCGCCAGACGGGCCGTGATCGCGAAGGGGAAGAAGGTGGTCTGCCGCCACGCCGCACCGCCGGGCTCGGTCATGATCGGCGCGATCACGTTGACCAGCTGGGCGAGGCTCGCCGCCTTCACCCGGTCGGCGTGCTTCAGCAGCGAGATCAGCAGGCTGCCGAACACCACCGCGTCGGTGACCGTGTAGACGTCCTCGAGCAGCCGCGGCGCGATCGGCCAGTCGTCCTGCCCGGTGATCTTCTCCACCTCGTTGTAGCGCTTCTGGTACCAGACGTTCCACTCGTCGAACGAGATGAAGATCGTCTTGTCGCTGCGCCGTTCCGCCTTCACGGCGTCCGCGGTCGCGGCGACCGCCTCGATGAAGCGGTCCATGTCGACCGAGGAGGCGAGGAAGCTGTCGACGTCGCCGTCGTGCGGCTCGTAGTAGGCGTGCGCCGAGATGAAGTCGACGTCGTCGTAGGTGTGCTCGAGGACGACGCGCTCCCAGGCGCCGAAGGTGGGCATCCCGCGCCCCGAGCTGCCGCAGACGACCAGGTCGAGGTCCGGCTGCAGCTGCCGCAGCGCCTTGGCGGTGCGACCGGCGATCTTGCCGTAGTCCTCGGCGCTGCGGTGGCCCAGCTGCCAGGGGCCGTCCATCTCGTTGCCGAGGCACCACATCCTCACGCCGAAGCCGTCGACCGAGCCGTTCGCGGCCCGCTGGTCGGACAGGGTCGAGCCGACCGGCAGGTTCGTGTACTCCAGCAGGTCCAGTGCCGCCAGCTCGTCGCGGGTGCCCAGGTTGATCGCGAGCATCGGCTCGGTGCCCGCCTGCGCGTTCCAGTGCGCGAACTCGTGGAGGCCGACCTGGTTCGTCTCGGTGGAGTGCCACGCCAGGTCGCGGCGCACCGGGCGCTGCTCCTTCGGGCCCACGCCGTCCTCCCAGCGGTACCCGCTGACGAAGTTGCCGCCCGGATAGCGCACCGTCGTCACGCCCAGCTCGCGCACCAGGTCGAGCACGTCCTGCCGGAAGCCCTGCTCGTCGGCAGTCGGGTGACCCGGTTCGTGGATGCCGTCGTAGACGCAGCGACCGAGGTGCTCCACGAAGGACCCGAAGAGGCGGCGATCGATCGCGCCGACGGGAGCGGCGGTCGAAGCGGTGATGCGGGCGTCGGGCACGGCGGCTCCTGAGGTCGACGACGGTGTGACGGCCTCACGTTACATCGTTGGAACGGGGCCCGATCGGCCCGCCGGCCGCGCCGTCAGGAGTGGAAGGCCAGGTTGTGCTCGGCGCACGCCGAGGCCGCGGCGCCGTGCACGAACCCGAAGGAGCGCCGGATCCCGTGCTCGGGGCAGACGAGGAAGCACCCGGCGGTCTCCTCATGGGCGGAGACGGCGGGACGGCAGGCGATGTGGGCACGCACGGCGTACTCCTGACGGGTTCGGGGGCGCCGAAGAGCGGCGAGGGGGGAGAGGGGTGGGCCTCCCTGGGAGGGGGCGGCCGGACCTGCAGCATGGCCCCGGCACGGGGGGCCTGCAATCCCCCGGACGCGGGACGCGCTGCTGCAGGTCGGCCCGCCGACTCAGCCGGCCAGAGCCCGGGCGACCACGTCCGTGATGCGGGTCGCGGGCCGTCCGATCAGGCGCTCCAGGGTCGGGTCCACGATGCCGAAGCGCCCCTGCCGGGAGGCGCGCAGGATGTTCAACCCCATCTCGGCGGCGAAGGGCGGCATGCCCTCGGCGACCATCCCGTCGCGGTACTCGTCGTCGCCGACCACCTGGTGACGCACGGGCCGGCCCGTGACCTCGGCGGCGACCCCGGCCAGCGCCGCCAGATCGACGGCCTCGGACGCCGTCAGGGTGACGACCGGCTCGAGCGGCTCCGGGTCCGTCAGCAGCGCCGCGATGGCGGGCGCCAGGTCCTCGTGCACCGTCCACGAGACGGGCGCGTCGACCGGCGCGCGCAGCACGCCGGACTCGACCGCGCGCTGCAGCAGCCGCACGGGCGTGTCCGCGTAGAAGCCGTTGCGCACCGCGGTGAAGGGCGTGCCGGTGTCGCGCAGCAGCACCTCGGTCGCGGCGTGGGTGACGGCCGGCGGGAAGGGCGACAGCGGGTCGGACCCGACGTGGCTCGTGTAGAGGATCCGGCCGACCCCGGTCTGCTGCGCCGCGGCGAACGCCGCTCGGTGCGCGGCGAGCGCCGCCTCGCCCATGCGGGGCGCGGAGACGACCAGCACGCGGTCGGCGCCCTCGAAGGCGTCGCGCAGCGACTCGGGGTCGTCGTAGTCGCCGCGGCGCACGCGGACGCCGCGGTCCGTCAGCCCGGCTTGGCGCGCGGGATCCGTGGTGCTGACCCCGATCTCCTGCGGCGGCAGCCGGTCGAGCAGCTGCTCGACGACCGCTCCGCCGAGCCGCCCTCCCGCTCCGGTGACGACGATCATGCGGACCTCCTCGACATCGCCGCTACCACTCGGTCCGGTAGCGCTGTTGGTAGCGACGCTAGCACTCGTCTCGGTAGCATGTGCGCATGACCTCCGGGGCGACGCAGCCGGCACCGCGCGAGCGCATCCTGGAAGCGGCGCTCGAGCTGCTGGAGGAGGGCGGCGCCGAAGCGGTCTCCACGCGGGCGGTCGGCGCGCGGGCCGGCGTGCAGGCCCCGGCGATCTACCGGCTCTTCGGCGACAAGGAGGGCCTGCTGCAGGCCGCGGTCGAGCGCGGCTACGGCCGGTGGGTGGCCGCGAAGGGCGACCGCGCGCCGGAGGAGGACCCGGTGGACGAGCTGCGGGCGGGATGGCGGGACGCGATCGGGTTCGGGCTCGATCACCCGGCGCTCTACCGCATCGCCTCCGCGCGCCTGGCGGAGTCGCCGGCGACCGCGGCGGGGCGCGCGGCGCTCGGGGAGAAGATCGACCGCGTCGCTGCGGCCGGTCGGCTGCGGATCGGACGCGAGCAGGCCCTGGCCCTGGTGCAGGCGGCCGGACGCGGCACGACGCTGGCGCTGCTGGACCTGCCGCCGCAGCAGCGTGCGACCGATCCGCTGGCCACCACCGCGCTCGAGGCGGTGGTCGCCGCCGTCACGACGGACGCGCCGCAGGCCCACGACGGGTCCGTCCGCGGCGCCGCGGCCGCCCTGCAGGCGCTGCTGCCGCGGACCGCGGCGCTCGGGCCGGCGGAGCGCGCACTGATGGCGGAGTGGCTGGAGCGCATCGCCGCGGCGCAGGAGGACGGGCCCGGCTGACGCGCCGCACCCGTCCTCGACTCGCGCCTCAGGGGTGCAGGACCACCTTGATGCAGCCGTCCTCCTTGTCGCGGAAGGTCTTGTAGAGCTCGGGACCGCGCTCCAGCGGCGCGTCGTGGGTGACCAGGTCCATGGTGCCCAGCGGGTCGGACTCGTCCTCGACCAGCGGCAGGATCTCGTCGCGCCA
Organism: Microbacteriaceae bacterium; assembly: GCA_022701925.1. Taxonomy (GTDB): domain Bacteria; phylum Actinomycetota; class Actinomycetes; order Actinomycetales; family Microbacteriaceae; genus Amnibacterium. The sequence goes on along the minus strand of JAKONM010000242.1, from coordinate 882 downwards.
GCGCTGCACGTTGCACTGCCCCATCCGGATCGACACCTGCTTGTCGAACAGGGTCATGAACGGCGTCGGGTCGGCCGTGCCGACGTACACGCCGGACAGCGACACCGTGCCGCCGCGCCGCACCGCGTCGAACGCCAGGTGCATGCCCGACAACCGGTCGACGCCCACGGTGGTCATCGCCTTCTTCGCCAGCGGCTTGGGGAGCAGCCCGGCCGCCTTCTGCGCGACGCCGACCGAGGCCTGGCCGTGGGCCTCCATTCCGACCGCGTCGACGATGGCGTCGGGCCCGCGTCCGTCCACGGCGTCGATCAGCTCCGCCGCCGTGTCGTCCGTCAGGTCGTACGTCTCGACGCCGTACTGCTCCGCCAGCGCACGCCGCTCCGGCACCGGGTCGACCGCGACGACGCGGTGCCCCAGGTGCTTGCCGATCCGCGCCGCGAACTGCCCCACGGGCCCGAGGCCCAGGACGCCCAGCACGCCGTCCTGCGCGATGCGGGTGTAGGCGACGCCCTGCCAGGCGGTCGGCAGGATGTCGCTGAGGAACAGGTAGCGCAGGTCGGGCAGGTCGGTGCCGATGACCGTCGCGTTGAAGTCCGCGAACGGCACGCGCATGCGCTCGGCCTGGCCGCCCGGCACGCGGCCGTACAGCTCGGTGTAGCCGTAGAGGGCCGCCCCCGTGCCGTGCTCCTGCTGCTGGGTGGTCTCGCACTGGGTGTGCAGCCCGCGATCGCACATGTAGCAGTCGCCGCACGCGATGACGAAGGGGATCACCACCCGGTCGCCCGGCTTCACGCGGGTGACCTCGGAGCCCACCTCCTCCACCACGCCCATGGTCTCGTGGCCGAGCACGTCGTCCTTGTGCAGGAACGGGCCGAAGAAGTC
>JAKONM010000240.1 GCA_022701925.1 Microbacteriaceae bacterium | reverse complement strand
CGCGAGTCGGACAGCACGTCGTAGGCGTGGGTGACGTCCTTGAACCGCTCGGCGGCCTCGGCCCCCGGGTTCACGTCCGGGTGCAGCTGGCGCGCCAGGCGGCGGTAGGCCTTCTTGATGTCCTCGGTGGAGGCGTCGCGGGCGACGCCCAGCACCTCGTAGTGGTCAGCCACGGCGGGCCCTCCTTCCGCGGATGAGCCGCGGAACGTCCGTGCCGCCCGGGGAGGGGCGGCGGGTCGGTCACTCCTCGCCGAGGAGCTTCGTCAGGTAGCGGGCCACCGCGCGCACGGCGCCGATGTTGCCCGAGTAGTCCATGCGCGTGGGGCCCAGGACGCCGATGCGCGCCAGCCCCCCGGCCGTCGAACGGTAGCCGCTCGCCAGGATCGACGCCTCCGCGAGGCCCGCGGACGCGTTCTCCCGGCCGATGGAGACGGAGACGCCGCGCTCGTCCAGCGCCATCTCGCGGAAGAGGCGCATCAGCACCACCTGCTCCTCGATCGCCTCGAGCACCGGCAGGATGCTGCCCGGGAAGTCGCGCTCGGTGCGGGCGAGGTTGGCGGTGCCGGCCATCACGAGCCGGTCCTGCCTCCGGTCGGCCACCGCGGCGCCCAGCGCGGCGCCGATGCGGTCCACCAGCCCTCGGCGGGCCGGCGGCAGCTGCTCGACCACGGCGGTGACGCCGGGCGCCATGTCCGCGATCAGCCGGCCCACCAGTGCGGCGTTGATGCGCGTGCGCACCTCGGTCAGCGCCGCGTCGTCCAGCCGGTCGCGCTCCTCCGGCGGCAGCTCGATCAGGCGCTGGTCCACGCGGCCGGAGTCGGTGATCAGCACCACCAGCAGCCGGCCGGGCGACAGCAGCACCAGCTCGACGTGGCGCACGTAGGAGCGGGGCACCACCGGCACCTGCACCAGGGCGACCTGGTTCGTCAGCTGCGCGAGCAGCCGCACGGTGCGGACGAGCATCTCGTCCAGGTCCTCGCCGCCCTCCAGGAAGGTGCGGATCGCCAGGCGCTGCGCGGTGGTCAGGGCGGGCACCTCGGCCAGGTGGTCCACGAAGACGCGGTAGCCCTTGTCCGTCGGCACGCGGCCGGAGGAGGTGTGCGGCGCGGCGATCAGGCCGTCCTCCTCCAGCGCCGCCATGTCGTTGCGGATGGTCGCCGCCGAGACGCCGAACCCGTACCGGTCGACGATCGACTTCGACCCGACGGGTTCGCGGGACGCCACGTAGTCCTGCACGATGACGCGCAGCACCTCGAGCCCCCGCTCCGAGACCATCGCACCTCCCGCCGACCCCGCTGGCACTCCTGTCGCAGGACTGCCAATTCTACCCGCGCCGTCCGACCCCTGGCGTGACACGCCCGCCTGTCGATACCCTGGGCGCCGTCCGGGGATCGGATGTCCGTCAGGCGGGAGGCACGCGATGAGCGACTCCGCGCCGGCCGCCGATCGACCGCCGCTCACCCCGGACGACGAGCGGCTCTGGGCCTCGGTCGCCCACTTCGGCACCGTGCTCGGCTTCCTGCCCCCGCTGCTGGTGCTGCTGCTGGTCGGCCCGCGCAGCCGCTTCGTGCGGCAGGAGTCGCGGGAGGCGCTGAACCTGGCCGTCACCGCGCTGCTGGTGTGGGTCGCCCTGGCGCTGCTCGGCCGCGTCTGCGGCGTGTTCCAGGACGGGCTGCCGCCCGGGCCCGACCTGCCGTTCGTGATCCTGGTGTTCCTGCTCGGCGTCGCCCAGCTGGCGGTCTGGCTCGCCGTGGTCGTGCTCTCCGTCGTCGCCGGGCTGCGCGTGCAGCGCGGCGGCGGCTTCCGCCATCCCCTGCCCCTGCGCCTGGTGCGCTGACCGAGAACAGGACGAGACCGTGTCGTACGACCCCTCCCCCGCGGCGCAGCCGCTGAGCCCCGCCGACGAGAAGCTGTGGGCGACCCTCATCCACGTCGGCGGCATCGTGATCGGCTTCATCGCCCCGCTGATCGGCTACCTGGTGCTGCGGGACCGCAGCGCGTTCGTGCGCGACAACGCCCGCAACGCGCTGAACTTCCAGATCCTCATCACGATCGCCTACGTCGCCGGCTCGATCCTCACGGTGGTGCTGATCGGCGTGCTGGTGCTGCTGGCCGCGGCCGTGGTCGGCATCGTGTTCTCGATCATGGGCGCCGTCGCCGCGAACCGCGGCGAGGTGTACCGGTACCCGCTGACGGTCAACTTCATCAAGTAGGCAATGGGGCCGGGCGCCCCGCCCGCGCCGCCCCGCGACCGATCCCGGGAGGGACCACCGATGACGTACCAGCCGCAGCCCGCACCCCAGCCGCTGACGCCGGAGAACGAGCGCCTCTGGGCCACCCTGACGCACGTCAGCGCCTTGATCGGCATCGTCGTCGGCGTGGGCACGATCGGCTGGCTGGGCCCGCTGATCATCTTCCTGGTGCTGAAGGACCGCAGCCCCTTCGTGCGGCAGCACGCGGCCACGACCCTGAACTTCCAGATCACGATGGCGCTGGCCGCGATCGTGGCGGTCTTCCTGTGGATCGTGCTGGTCGGCTTCCTGATCACGGCGGCGATCTACCTGATCACCATCGTGTTCTCGATCATCGCGGCGATCGCGGCCAACCGCGGCCAGGCCTACACGTACCCGCTCTCGCTGACCCTGGTCAGGTAGCGGGCAGCAGCCGGCGCACCACCGCGTCGGCCAGCAGGCGGCCGGGCCGCGTCAGCACGACGCGGCCCGACAGCGCGGCGCGCGGCTCGACCAGGCCGTCGGCGATCAGGCCGGCCACCTGCGTGCGCCCCTGCGGCTGCAGGCGGGTCAGGGGCAGCCCGTCGGCCAGCCGCACCTCGAGCAGCACCCGCTCCACGGCCCGCACGTCGTCCGGCAGCGTCTCGCGCCCCGCCGCCGGCGACCGGCCCGCGACCAGGCGCTGCGCGTACGCGGCGGGGTGCTTGACGTTCCACCACCGCACGCCGCCGACATGGCTGTGCGCGCCGGGGCCGACGCCCCACCAGTCCTCGCCGGTCCAGTACGACAGGTTGTGCCGCGAGCGCTGCGCCTCGCCGCGGGACCAGTTGCTCACCTCGTACCAGCGGTGGCCGGCGGCCTCCAGCAGCTCGTCGGCCAGGTCGTACATGTCGGCCTGCAGGTCGTCGTCGGGCTGCGCCACCTCGCCGGCGCGGATCCGCCGGGCCAGGGCGGTGCCGTCCTCCACGATCAGGGCGTAGGCGGACACGTGGTCCGGCTCGAGCGCCAGCACCGCCTCCAGGCTGGTGCGCCAGTCGTCCAGCGACTCCCCCGGGGTGCCGTAGATCAGGTCGAGGCTGACGGCGAGGCCCGCCTCCCGCGCCCAGGCCACCACCTGCGGCACCCGAGCCGGGTCGTGGGTGCGGTCGAGCACCCGCAGCACCGCGGGCACCGCCGACTGCATGCCGAACGAGACGCGCGTGAAGCCGGCGTCGGCCAGCGCCTGCAGGCCTGCGCGGTCGATCGAGTCAGGGTTCGCCTCGGTGGTCACCTCCGCGCCGCGCGTCAGCCCCCACTCCTGCCGCACCGCGCCCAGCATGCGCACCAGGTCGTGCGCGGGCAGGAGGGTCGGGGTGCCGCCGCCGAAGAAGACGGTGCTCACCGGCCGCGCCGGCAGCCCGGAGCCGCGCAGCACGCGGCCCGCGAAGGCGACCTCGGCCTCGGCGCGGCTCGCGAAGTCCTCGCGGCGCTCCCCGCGCAGCTCGCCCGAGGTGTACGTGTTGAAGTCGCAGTAGCCGCAGCGCACCCGGCAGAACGGCACGTGCAGGTACACCCCGAAGGCGCGCTCGTGCACCCCCTCCAGCACGGAGGGCGGCAGCAGCCCGTCCGCGGGGGCCGGGTCGGCGAGGGGCAGGGCGCTGGGCATGGGTGCTCCATCCTGACGCCTCCCGCCCCGCCACCGGTGCGGGGAGGCGCCGCACCACCCGGAAGACTGATCGCATGCGCATCGTGCTCTGGGACGTCGACGGGACCCTGCTGTACAACTCGGCGAAGGCGGGCACCTACTACCACGACGCCATCCGGCAGGTCGCGGGCGTGGGCCCCTCCCCGGACGAGCCGCACGCGGTCGAGCACGGCAAGACCGACGCGCAGATCGTCACCGAGCGCCTGGACCGATGGGGCGGCGACCGCGCGCACCTGGCCGCGGTGTCGCAGCGGCTGGACGAGCTGTCCGACGCCTACCTGACGGACGCCGCGCGCCGCACCGCGGCACCCGGCGTCGACGCGGCGCTGCACGCGGTCGCGGAGGCCGGCTGGGTGAACGGGCTGCTGACCGGCAACTCCCCGCACCGGGCGCGCGTGAAGCTGGCGGGCGCCGGGGTGGACGTGGCGGCGTTCGACTGGGACCGCTCGTACTTCGGCGACCGCGCGGTCGTGCGGTCCGACCTGACGGCCGCCGCCCGCGCCGACCTGGCGGGCGCGACCGCCGTGATCCTGGGCGACACCCCGGCCGACGGCGCCGCCGCCGACGCGGTGGGCTTCCCCTTCATCGCGGTGGCCACCGGCGCCTACGAGCAGCAGGCGCTGCGCGAGACCTCCGCGGCGCTCGTGATGGCACCTGGAGGAGGGCCTGCCGGCGCTGCTGGACGTGCTCGCGCGGCTCTGAGCCGCACGAGCCGACGGACCCGTCAGACCCCGTCGAGCGCGCGCAGGTAGCGGGCGGTGAAGCGGCGCTGGAAGGCGCGGCCCACGGGCGGCAGCAGCGCGTAGGGCATGGCCGGCCGCGAGAGGGCCCGCAGCTCGAATCGGGTGCGGTCGCCGTCGCGCACGACGACGAACGACTCCTCGCCGATCTCCGGGTGCCCGGGCAGCGTGCCGTAGGCGAAGCCGACCGCGTCCGGCGAGCGCACCACGCGGACGACCCGCACCGGTGCCGCCACCTCCAGCCGCAGCGCACCGGCGCGCAGCAGCGGGATCACGACCCGCGGCTCCAGCCCCTCCGCCACCGGCTCGGCGTCGCGGCCGAGGCCGTCGCGCACGGCGACCCCGCTGCGGCGCTGCACCGCCCACCGCAGCACGGCCTCGCCGAGACGCTCCAGCTCGGCGGCGGTCCCCACGTCGGCCGACCGGCGCAGCACCGCGAACCCGGCCGGTACGACGTCGGTCAGCACCGTCCCCGGCGCGAAGCCGTACGTCGGCGCGGTCACCGGCTCAGGCGGCCCAGGAGGGGTGCAGGGCGCGCACGATGCGCTCGTCGACGCGGCGCTGCCGCGCCTCGGCCGCCCGCGCGGCGGGGCTGAACCGCCGTCCCGCCGACTCCCAGATCGAGCGCAGCACGACGTGCACCGCGTCCTCGGGTCCGTGCTCGACCGCCAGGAAGCGCTCCACGCAGTCGGAGTTGCCCGGCATCGAGCCGTAGACGAAGCCCACGCGGCCCGGCTCGTCGACCACGGTGACCACCTTCACCGGCCCGGTCGAGGCGGCCGGCTCCTCCGGGGTCAGCACGGCCGTCATGCCGGGCGTGATCCACGGGGTGCCGTCGTCCAGGAACCGCGGCTGCGCCGCCCGCGCCGACCCCGGATGCTCCGCGGCCACACCGTCGACGTGGAAGCCCGCCGCCCGCAGCGCGCCCCAGGTCATCAGCGCGCGGCCGGCCGCGTCGAACCGGGCGGCGCCGCTGCCGATGCGGTGGCGGTACTCGGCCGAACGGAACCCGACGGGCGGGAAGGCGACGACCTCGGGCGACACCGTCGCGTTGATCGCCGTGTAGTTCAGCCCCGGCACCGCCTGCGCGGCGGTGGACCGGCGCGCAGGACCGGCCGTCACTTCTTCGGGCCCTCGGTGTCCCCGGACAGCGCCGCGATGAAGGCGTCCTGGGGCACGTCGACGCGGCCGATGGTCTTCATGCGCTTCTTGCCCTCCTTCTGCTTCTCCAGCAGCTTGCGCTTGCGGGTGATGTCACCGCCGTAGCACTTGGCCAGCACGTCCTTGCGCATCGCGCGGATCGACTCGCGCGCGATGATGCGCGCGCCGATCGCCGCCTGGATCGGCACCTCGAACTGCTGCCGCGGGATCAGCTTCTTCAACCGCTCCGTCATCAGCACGCCGTAGGCGTAGGCCTTGTCGCGGTGCACGATCGCGCTGAACGCGTCGACCCGCTCGCCCTGCAGCAGGATGTCGACCTTCACCAGGTCGGCCGTCTGCTCGCCGATCGGCTCGTAGTCCAGCGACGCGTAGCCGGCCGTGCGGCTCTTCAGGTTGTCGAAGAAGTCGAACACGATCTCGCCGAGCGGCATCACGTAGGTGATCTCGACGCGCTCCTCGGAGAGGTACTCCATGCCCTGCAGCGCGCCGCGGCGGCTCTGGCACAGCTCCATCACGACGCCCACGTAGTCCTTGGGCGTGAGGATCGCGGCCTTCACGACCGGCTCGCGCACCTCCTGCACCTTGCCGATCGGGTACTCGCTGGGGTTCGTGACCGTCACCTGCTGGCCGTCGTCCGTGGCCACCTCGTAGACCACGGACGGGGCCGTGGCGATCAGGTCCAGCCCGAACTCGCGCTCCAGGCGCTCGGTCACGATCTCCAGGTGCAGCAGGCCCAGGAAGCCGCAGCGGAAGCCGAAGCCGAGCGCCACGGAGGTCTCCGGCTCGTAGACCAGGGCGGCGTCGGACAGCTTCAGCTTGTCCAGCGCCTCCCGCAGCTCCGGGTAGTCGCTGGCGTCGATCGGGTACAGGCCGCTGAAGACCATCGGCTTCGGCTCGGTGTAGCCGGCCAGCGGCTCCGACGCCGGCTTCACCGCCGTCGTCACCGTGTCGCCGACCTTCGACTGGCGCACGTCCTTCACGCCCGTGATCAGGTAGCCGACCTCGCCCACCCCCAGGCCCT
>JAKONM010000203.1 GCA_022701925.1 Microbacteriaceae bacterium | reverse complement strand
CCGGAGCTCGGCGACGAGGTGCGGATCGCCGACGCCCGAACGGCCGGCACCCTGCGGGTGGACCGCGTGGACGGCGTCCGCATCGTGCGCCTGCGCCACCTGCCCGACGAACCCGAGCACGACCTCGCCACGGCGAGCGCGCATGACCGCGCCGTCGCGTCGCTCGAGAAGGAGCCGACCCATGAGTGAGTACCTGCCCGGCATCGCCTGGCTGGTGGTGCTGCTGCTCGGCAACGCGTTCTTCGTCGGCGCCGAGTTCGCCGTGATCTCCGCCCGGCGCTCGCAGATCGAGCCGCGGGCCGCCGCTGGCGGTCGAGCCGCGAAGACGACGCTGTGGGCGATGGAGCACGCGACGCTCATGCTCGCCACGAGCCAGCTGGGCATCACCGTCTGCTCGCTGCTGATCCTGAACGTCTCCGAGCCGGCCATCCACCACCTGCTCGAGATCCCGCTGGGGCTCACCGCGCTCTCGGCCGAGGTGATCAGCCTGATCGCCTTCGTCGTCGCGCTCGTGCTGGTGACCTTCCTGCACGTCGTGTTCGGCGAGATGGTGCCGAAGAACCTGTCCTTCTCCGTGCCGGACCGGGCGGCGCTGCTGCTCGCTCCCCCGCTGGTGTTCGTGTCCAAGGTGCTCCGGCCGGTGATCTGGCTGCTGAACGGCATCGCCAACCTGGTGCTGCGGCTCTTCCGGGTGCAGCCGAAGGACGAGGCGACGAGCACCTACACGCTCGATGAGGTCGCCGGCATCGTGGAGCAGTCCACCCGCGAGGGCGTGCTCTCGGACCGGTCCGGCACCCTCGCCGGCGCCTTCGAGTTCACCGGGCAGCACGTGCACGACGTCGAGGTTCCGCTGCGCGAGATGGTGCTGCTGCCCCCGGACGCCACGCCGGCGGTCGTGCAGCAGGCGGTCGTCGAGCACGGCTTCTCCCGCTACGTCGTCACCGACCGCGACGGCGAGCCGGTGTCCTACGTGCACATGAAGGACGTCATGGACCTGCGCGGAGAGGCCTTCTCCTCCCCGATCCCGGCGAAGCGGCTGCGGCAGCTCGCCGCGGTGCCGCGGGACGCCGAGCTCGAGGACGCGATGGCGACCATGCGCCGCCGCGGCGCGCACGTCGCCCGCACGCACGACGACGCCGGCGCGACCACCGGACTGCTCTACCTCGAGGACGTGCTCGAGGTGCTGGTCGGCGAGATCGGGGCGACCGCCCGGGTCTGACCCGGTCGCGCGCACGTCGGGCACCGTGCGGCTGCGCCTGGATCGAGCTCGTCGACGACTCGCGGAGAGGGCGTGCCCGCCGTGCCGCTCCGCTCCGACACGAATCCCGGAGTGACGGCCGGCCGGGCCTACTCCGGGTCCGGCCGGTTCCGCAGCGCTCCCGCGGCGAAGAACGCCGCGGCGAGCAGGGCGGCGACCAGCCAGAAGGCGTTCAGCAGCCCCACCGACTCCGAGACGCCGCCGATGACGGGAGGCCCGGCGAGGTTCGCCAGGTACCCCAGGGAGGCGACGGCGCTGACCCGGGCGGCGGCGTCGCGCCCGCTCTCGGCGGCGGCCGACATGCCCAGCGGGAAGCCCATCGAGACGCCGAACGCCCAGAGGACCACGCCGACGATGACGAGCCACGTCGGCTGCCCGACGATGAAGACCACGAGCCCGAGCACGCCGAGGGCCGCGGTGAGCCGGATCGTCATCGCCCGGCCGATGCGGTCCACCAGCGGTCCGCCCGCCACGCGTGCCGCCGTCTCCGACACCGCGAACACCGTGAAGAACAGCGCGGCGACGGTCTCGGTCTGACCGTGCCCGTCCCGGGCGGACAGCGACAGCCAGCTGTTCGCGGTGCCCTCGCCCAGCTCCGCGCCGAACATGACGACCCCGATGAGCAGCAGGCGCAGGTCGAGCAGGCGCCGCAGGGCGACCCCGATGCGGGAGCCGAGCGAGGTGCGCAGGTCGGCCGCGACGGGCAGCGCCTGCCCCTCCGGCGCTCGGAGGTGCCGAGTCGCGACCAGGCCGGCCAGGCCGATCAGCAGCGCCTCCGCCAGGAACTGCCACTGGAACTCCACCCGCAGCGCGGCTGCGCCCGCCGCGATCGCGGAGCCCACGACCGCGCCGGCGGACCAGGCCGCGTGCAGCAGCGGCATCAGGGTGCGACCGGCGGCGGCCTCGACCGCTGCGCCCTGGATGTTGATCATCACGTCGAAGCTGCCGATGCCGAACCCCACGGCGACGAACCCGATCACCGTCACCGGCAGCGATCCGGCCAGCCCTGCGCCGACGGCGATGACGACGATCCCGACGACGACCACGAGCACGGCGCCGCGAAGAGCGGCCAGCGGCCCGAACCGGGCCAGCCAGAGCGCCGACACCCCGAGGCCGGCGATCGAACCCACCGTCACGCCGGCCAGCGCGAGCCCGATGACCCCGTCCCCGACCGCGAGGGAGTCGCGGATGCTCGGCAGGCGCGGGCCCCAGGTCGACAGGGCGACCCCGCCGAGGGCGAAGAGGACCATGATCGCGTTCCGCCAGGCGGGGACGGAGACCTGGTCGCGGGCGGTGCGGAGATCAGTTCCGTGAACGTTCACGGTTCGACCGTAACAGGCGCTCGGCGATGCGGCGCCTCCGGCACCGGGGTGTCAGGCGGATCCGCGCAGCACCAGCTGCAGGCCGATCCGCGCGCTGCTCGACCCACCCCGCTGCGCGCCGGCCACCGGCTCGAGCGCACTCCGCGCCGCCGCGATCGCCGCGCGCGCCACCGCCCCCTTGTCCACGGCCAGTGAGGTGAGCTCGGGCGTCGTGGCGCGCCCCAGCTCGAGGCCGTCGATGCCGATCACCGCGATCTCCGACGGGACGGATCGGCCGGCCCCCGTCAGCGCCTTCAGGACCCCGACCGCCATGACGTCGTTGTAGACCAGCACCGCATCGACACCCTCTACGCGGGCCAGCAGGTCGTCCGCCGCCCGGGCGCCGCCGGCGATGGTCTCCTCGCCCGCGACGACCGGCCACTCCCTGCCTGGCAGGCCGTGGGCTTCGAGGTAGTCCCGGTGGATCGTGCGGCGGTCGTCCGGCCCCTCGGTGGAGTCGATGAAGGCGATCGCGCGCCGACCGTCGCGTCGGAGGTGGTCCAGGGCGGCCGTGATCGCAGGGGCGAGATCGAGGTCGACCCTCGCGTCGAGCCGCGGATGCTCGGGGCCGTCGATCATGACGATCGGCAGTCGGACGCCGTCGCCCTGCACCACCTCGTCCGGCAGCATCGAGAAGGTGTCGCTGCGGCACCCGGTCATCACGACGGCGTCGACGGCGTCGGTCATCGTGGTCAGCTGCGCCCGCCCCTTGTCCGCCTCCGAGCCGACGTCGCAGAGCAGCACGCTCCAGCCGAGCGCTGCCGCCTCCCGCGAGAGCGCGGACCCCAGCTCGGCGAAGTAGGGGTTGGTGAGGTCGTCGACGACGAACCCGATGGTCGTGCGACGCCCGCGCACCAGGCTCTGCGCGGCGCGGTCGGGTCGGTAGTTGAGCGTGCGGGCCGCCGCCACGACGCGCTCCCGCGTGGCGGGCTTCACGTCGGCCAGGCCGTTCAGCGCGCGAGTGACCGTCTGACGGGACACCCCGGCCAGCTCCGCCACGTCGACGATCGTGCTCCGGCTCGACCTGATCGGCACCAGTGGAGGGTACTTCCGCGATCCGGGCGGGCCGGACCGCGCCGTCGTCTGCGCGGTGCCGGCGCGTCGGCCGCGGTTCGTCGCGCGGCTACGGGAGCGGCGCCGACGGGCTTCCCGGGACGACCGGATCGAGCCGGCCGTCGCGGAGGGAGAGCACGCGGTCGGCGCCGTCGCGCACGCTCGGATCGTGGGTCGAGATCACCATGGTCATCCCCGTCGACCGGGAGAGGTCGCGCAGCAGCGTGAGGATCTGCGCCCCGGTCTCGGAGTCCAGCTGTCCTGTCGGCTCGTCGGCGACGAGCACCGCCGGGGAGGCGGCGAGGGCGCGGGCGACGGCGACCCGCTGCTGCTGGCCGCCGGAGAGCTCGCCGGGGCGCTGCCGCGCGTGATCGGTCAGGCCGACCAGCTCGAGCAGCTCGGCGACCCGGGCCCGGCGCTCGGCCACGGCGGTGCGGCGCAGGCGCAGCGGCAGCCCGACGTTCTCCTCGGCGGTCAGCACGGGGATCAGCCCGAAGGTCTGGAAGACGAAGGCGATCGTGTCGCGGCGGAGGTCGGTGCGGCCGTCGTCGTCGAGGGAGGTCACCTCGCGGCCGGCTATGACGATGCGGCCCGCGGTGGGCCGGTCGAGACCGCCGAGGCAGTTCAGCAGCGTCGTCTTCCCCGACCCGGAGGGGCCGATCAGGGCGACGAACTCCCCCGCCTCGATCCGGAAGCCGACGTCGCGCAGCGCGTGGAACTCGCCGGAGGGCGACGCGAACGTCCGGGACAGCCCCGACACCTCGATGACGCTCATCGGCCGCCCTCCTCCTGCCCGTCGTCCGCCCAGACGCCCAGGTGGTCCTGCTCCAGCTCGAGGCGCACGCGGTCGCGCAGACCGAGGGTGCGCCGGTAGGCGGCGGGCACCTGCATCCGGCCGGCCCGGTCGATCAGCGCGAACTCCCGGCCCGGCTGCCCCGCCCCGGTGCGCAGCACCTCGGACGACGTGCGGCCGTCCCGGATCGCGACCGTGCGGCGCACCTGGGAGGCGACCCCCGAGTCGTGGGTGACGATCACGACCGTGGTGCCGAGGGCGTCGTTCGCCTGGCGCAGCGCGGCGAAGACCTCGTCGCCGGTGGCGCGGTCGAGCTCCCCGGTCGGCTCGTCGGCGAACAGCACCTTCGGCCGGTTCGCCAGCGCGGTCGCGATCGCGACCCGCTGCTGCTCGCCGCCGGACAGCTCCGCCGGCCGGCGCCCGGCGCGGTCGGCGAGGCCCAGCGAGTCGAGCAGCTCCGCAGCCCGTCGCCGCCGCTCGGCGCGGCGCACGCCCACGACCGCCATCGGCAGCTCGACGTTCTCGCCCGCGCTGAGGAAGGGCAGCAGGTTCCTCGAGGTCTGCTGCCAGATGAAGCCGACCGTGCTGCGGCGGTACTGCACCCGCTGCGCGGCCGTCATGGCGAGCAGGTCCCACTCCCCCACCCGGGCGCGCCCGGCGGTCGGCGCGTCCAGCCCGGAGAGGACGGCCAGCAGCGTGGACTTGCCCGACCCGGAGGCGCCGACGACGGCGACGAGCTCGCCCTCGTCGACGAGCAGGTCGAGGCCCTGCAGCGCCTGCACCTCGACGTCGTCGGTCTGGTAGATCCTCACCAGGCTGTCGCACACGATCAGCGCGTCGGCCCCGTAGTGCGTCGCGGTCGTCATCGTCCCCCCACCCTCAACACCTCGGCGAACCGGTCCCGCCGCCACGTCATCGCCTCGACGCCGACCCCTGCCGCGAGCACGAGCACGGCCCCCAGGAGCACCAGGCCGAGCACGGGGCCCGACACCACGACCGCCGGGTCCTCCCTGCCGCCGGTGAGCCCGGCCAGCGCCAGCGCCGGGTCGAAGACCTGCGCCGCCACGACGCCGATCGCCGCGCCGCCCAGCACGCCGCCCGCGACGAGCGGCAGCAGGTCCGCGACCAGCAGCCACCACCCGGTGCGGCGGCGCATGCCGAGGGTCCGCAGCAGGCCGAGCGTACGACGCCGGTCGGGGGCACCGGCCAGGACGGCCGCGGCCAGCGCAGCCGCAGCGAGCACCGCGAGCAGGCCGGCGGCCAGCAGGACCGCGAGCCGCACCCCGGCCACGAGCGGTTCGGCGCGAAGGGCGGCGAGCCAGCCGGTGCGGGTCAGGACCTCGTCCGCGGGCACGCCGGTCGCCCGCAGCGCGGCGCCCGCTCCCGGCCCGACGACGAGCGCGGAGGTGGGCACGGCGTCCGCGGAGCGCCGGCGCAGGGCGTCCAGGTCGGCGAAGACGAAGGGACCGCTCTGCCAGCCGCCGGGGCCGTCGGGGACCGTGCCGACCGCGCGGGCCGGGACCGGTCCGGAGTCGAGCTGCAGCTGCAGGGTGCGGCCGACCATCTGCCGCGCCACCTCCGCGTCCACCACCACCGGCAGCGGACCGCTGCCGCTGCCGTCGCCGAGCCGCCGCAGCACGGCGGCGGTCGCGGGCATCGAGGTCGGCAGGGCGGCGACGACCCCGGGGTAGCCGCCGTCGACGCCGAGCAGGGTGACGGTGGTGCTCGTGGTCCTGAGGTCGACGCTGGTCCCCGGCATCACCGCGAGCGCGGACGTCTGCCGGACCCCGGGCCGGGCGGCCACCCGCTGCACGTCGACGGCGGTGCTCGCGCGCGCGTCGGCGCCCACGCGGTCCCACGCGGCGGCCTCCTGGCCGGCGTCGACCGAGGCCAGCAGCACCCCGTCGTTCAGCGCCAGCCCGAGCGCGATGCAGAGCGCCAGCAGCGGCAGCGCCGCTCCGCCCTTGGCGGCACGCGCCGCGACCAGCACACCGGCGACGCCCCTGGACCGCCGGGCGGGGGCGGCGGCGGCCCGGACGGCCGGCGGCAGCAGCCGCGACACGACCAGGGTGGCCGCCGCGGCGACCAGCAGCGGGGCGACGAGCAGCAGCGGGTTCGGCTCGGACCCGACGATCGCGCCGCTCGCGTCGAGCACGAGCAGCGCCACGACCGCGACGACGACCACCGCCAGCTCGGCGGCGAGGCGCCTGGCGCTGCGCAGGCGCCGGAGCCGGGAGCGATCGGACCGGTTCGCCGGCGTGCGGCGCACGACGGCGCCGCGCGCGGACGCCGCGATGCGCACCGGCACCGCGAGCACCGCGACCGCGGCGACCACCAGCGCCGCGGCGGTCATCGCCTGCCCGGTGACGAGGACGGCGATCAGGCTCGTCACCACGACCAGGGCGGCGGACTCGAGCACCGCCGGAGCAGCGATCGCGACGACGGAGGCGCCGCGGGCGCGCTGCAGCGCGACCGTCTCCCTGCGCCGTCCTGCGACGAGCCCGCCGACCAGCACGATCGCGACGCCGCCCGCGCCGAGGACCCCGGAGCCGAGCAGCAGGATCTGCGCCGTCGCGGATCTGGCCCGCTCCTGCGCCCGTGCGACCGCGTCGGGAAGGCTCGAACGGACGACGGCCTCGCCGCCGGCGGCGGGCAGCGCCTCGTCCGGATGCGTCTGCAGCCGCGCCGCCTGCGCCGCCACGCGGGGCGCCTCCGCCGCCGTCAGCCGTGCGGGCAGCACGTGCAGCCGCAGCCGGGCGGTGAAGGGCCCGAGCGCCGCCGCCGCGTCCCCGATGCCCGTCGTGTCCGTCAGCGCCACCACCTGCAGCGGCGCGGCCGTGCCGTTCCGGTTCTCGCGGGCCGCCCAGACCGGGCCGAGGTCGGTCCACGGGGACGGCCCGGACACCGGCACCCGCTCGACGACGCCCGTCACGCGCAGCCGCAGCGGAGCGTCGCCCGCCGCCTCGTCGACCGGGAGGTCCATCGTGCTGCCGAGGCGCAGCGACGTGGCGTCGGCGACCGCCTGGGAGAGCACGACGTCGACGACGCCCCGCGTCGAGTCGGTGGCGGGCAGCGCGCCCGCCCGCAGCCGGACCGCGTCGAGGCGCGGCAGCAGGGCGAGCTGCACGCCGATCGGCCCGTTCCGCAGGGCGGGATCGGCGTCGTCGGGGGTGAGCCGCACGTCGGGACCGGTGACGGCCGCCGTCGCGGGCGCGGTCGCCCTCCGCAGCGCCGGGGGCAGCTGCCGACGCACCTGGCCCGGCAGGGCGGCGACGTCGTCCGGGTCCACCAGCAGTCGGTCGGAGCCCGGGAGGGGACGGCCGACCGGAGCGCTCACCACGACGTCGGCGTCGGGGTCCGCCGCGACGATGCGGCGCACCGAGTCGTCCAGGGTGCCCGTCAGGAGGCGGGGTCCGCCGAGGGCGCAGACGACGGTCAGCAGCGTCAGCACCGCGAGCACCAGCAGCAGCGACCGGTCGCGGCTCGAGAGGCGGCGCTGGACCAGCAGCGCGAAGCCGGCGGACCTCATCCCTCGCCCTCCCGCAGGATCCTGGCCGGGTCGAGCCCGCGGAACATCCGGACGAGCAGCACCGCGGCCAGGGCGGCGACGGCCACGGAGGCGACCGCGAGCACGAGCAGCTCGACGCCGGGCAGCACCACGAGCACCGAGGGCACCGGGCGGCCGCCGTCGGGGCCGGCCACCAGGCGGGGCGCCGCCAGCGCGCCGAGCAGGACGCCGAGCGCGAGTCCGAGGCCCGCCCCGACGGCGACCCGCGCGGTCGACTCGGCCGCGAGCATGCGTTCGAGCACGCCGCGCCGCAGCCCCACGGCCCGCAGCTGCGCCAGCTCCCGGCGACGGGCGCCGAGCGATGCGATCACCTCGACCCCGAAGCCGATCAGGCCGAGTGCGCCGGCCGCGGCGAGCAGCAGGTGCTGGGTCTGCGTCGTCGCCGACCGCAGCGGTCCGCGCGTCAGCTGCTCGGTGAGCGCGACCGCACCGGCCGCCTGCTCGCCGCCGGTGGCCGCGCTCGAGTGGGCGGCGAGCCAGGCGTCGACGCGGCGCGGGGCCACGTCGACCCACCACTGGTCGACCTGCGCGAGCGAGTCCCCGGACTGGACCAGGAAGCGGGAGAGCGCCTGCTGGTCCACCACCACCGCCTCGGGCACCGGGCGGGCCGTCGGGCTCTCTCCGCTGCCGGGCACCCGCGTCACGACGCCCACCAGGTCGATCGGCACCCGCACGGACCCGAAGGAGAGCGCGTACCGCCCTCCCCGGGTCGCCTGCGCCTGGGCGACGACCTGCCTCGTCCAGACGCTCTGCACCTGCTCGACCGGCTTCCAGCCGACCACCGCCGCGCTCGACGGGGCGGCGAGCAGGTCCGGGCCGATCGGCAGGTTCAGCCCGTCCTGCAGGTCGCCGGCGACGGTCCCGCCCGTCCAGCCGGGAGGGAGCGCGACACGGTCGCCGCCCGCCTCCATCCGCTGCAGCCGCACCTCCACGACGCCGGGGCGGTTGCCCCGGTACCGCCCCGGCTGATCGACCAGCACCTGCACCTGGAACCCGACGAGCCGCATGCCCGGCGCGGGCAGCGGCGCGGAGAGCGCGTGCGCCCGGCCGTCGACCTCGGCGAGCCCGAGCGCGACGGTCGTGAGCAGGCCGTCGGGCCCCTCGAGCACGGCGCGGGCCTGCATCGCTGCTCCGGCGATGGGCGCTGCCGGATCGCCCGCCTGGAAGACCGCCCGCAGCGTCGATGCGGTCCGCGGCAGCGCGACCCCCTCGATCGGCGGCGTGCTCGCGCGCAACCGCGCGATCGTGCCGCCCCCCTCCTGCTGCAGCCGGCCCCGGTCGAGCATCGCGCGCGCCGTGGCGGTGAGACCCAGGACGGTCGCCGTGCCGAGCACGGGGATGGGGCCGAGGCTCGGGTCCGCGTCCCCCTGGACGACGTCGGCCACGCGCCGCAGGGTCGGCTGCGGGGTTCCGGCGGCACCGTCCCGCAGCAGCGCGCCCTGCGCCGCGCCGGTCGACGGGTCCGCCGCGACCCGGACGGGCGCCCCGACCACGAGCGCGGCCTGGTCGCCCTGCGAGCGCAGCCAGGTCGCCTGGTTCACGACCCCGAAGGTCGCCGACGCCGTCGCGAGGGTGACGAGCAGCACCGTCGCGGTCGCCCGTGCGGAGCGCCGGCTCAGCTCCCAGCCGACCAGCGCGCCGACCGGTCCCCTGCTGCGGGCGGCGACGACCTCGCCCG
>JAKONM010000169.1 GCA_022701925.1 Microbacteriaceae bacterium | reverse complement strand
TCCGCGCTGCGCGCGACCGTCTGATCGAGCTGCGCGAGGACCACCGGCGCGCGGCCGACGAGTTCGTCTGGCCGGACGTGGGCCCCTCCTTCGACTGGGCGACCGACTGGTTCGACGGGATGGCGCGGGGCAACGACCGCACCGCGCTGTGGATCGTGGAGGAGGACGGCCGCGAGCAGCGCGTCAGCTTCGACCGGATGCGGCAGCGCTCGGACCGGGTCGCGGGCTGGCTGGTCGAGCAGGGCGTCCGGCCGGGCGACCACGTGATGCTGATGCTCGGCAACCAGGTCGAGCTGTGGGAGGCGATGCTGGCGGTGATGAAGGCCGGTGCGGTCATCCTGCCGACCACGGTCGTGCTGGCCGCGCACGACCTCGCCGACCGCGTCGAGCGGGGGCTCGTGAAGCACGTCATCGCGAACGCGAGCGACGCCGGCAAGTTCGCGGACCTGCAGGGCTTCACCCGCATCGCCGTCGGCGGCCCCGTGGACGGCTGGCTGGACTGGGCCGACGCGGAGCGCTCGCAGGCGCCGCGACCCCGGGTCGCGCTGCCCTCGAACGCCCCCTGCCTGGTGTACTTCACCTCCGGCACGACCAGCCGCCCGAAGATGGTGGTGCACACCCGCACCTCCTACCCCGTCGGGCACCTGACGACCATGTACTGGCTGGGACTGAAGCCGGGCGACGTGCACCTGGCCATCAGCTCGCCGGGCTGGGCGAAGCACGCCTGGAGCTGCTTCTTCGCGCCCTGGAACGCGGAGGCGACCGTCTTCGTCTCGAACGCCGCGCGCTTCGACCCCGTCGTGCTGCGCGGACGGCTCGACGCCGCCGGCGTCACCACCTTCTGCGCGCCGCCCACGGTCTGGCGCATGCTGATCCAGGCCGACCTGGGCGGGCGTCCGACGGCGCTGCGCGAGGCGCTGTCCGCGGGCGAGCCGCTGAACCCCGAGGTGATCGACCGCGTGCGCGACGCGTGGGGGCTCGTGATCCGGGACGGCTACGGGCAGACGGAGACCACGGCGACGATCGCGAACACCCCGGGCTCCCCGGCGCGCAGCGGATCGATGGGCGTGCCCCTGCCGGGCGTCGCGATCGTGCTGGTGGACCCGATCTCGGACGAGCCCGCCGACGAGGGCGAGATCTGCATCGACCTCTCGCGCCCGGCACCGAACCTGATGGCCGGCTACCTCGGCGCGCCCGGCACCGGCGCGGCGACGACGGACCGCTGGTACCGCACGGGCGACGTGGCGCAGCGCGACGAGGACGGGCAGATCACCTTCATCGGGCGCACCGACGACATCTTCAAGTCGTCGGACTTCAAGGTCTCGCCCTTCGAGGTCGAGAGCGCCCTGATCTCCCACCCCGCGGTCGCGGAGGCGGCGGTCGTGCCGGCTCCGGACGACACCCGGCTGAACCTGGTGAAGGCCTACGTCGCGCTGGCGGCCGGATGGGAGCCGGACGCCGGCACGGCGCTGGCCGTGCTGCGGCACGCGCGCGAGCAGCTGCCGCCGTACCAGCGGGTGCGGCGCGTGGAGTTCTTCGAGCTGCCGAAGACCATCTCGGGCAAGATCCGGCGGGTCGAGCTGCGGCGGCGCGAGCAGGAGGCCGCGGACGCGGGCGTCCGCCTGCCCGACGAGTGGCGGGACGACCAGTTCGAGGGGCTGCGCGGCACGCGCTGATCGCGGCGGTGCACTGGGACGGTCAGCCGTCGAAGAGGGCGCTGCGCCCCACCAGCCGCAGCTCCAGCTCGCGCATCGTGATCGCGGCCAGGTCGGCCAGGTCGGCGCGCTCCTGCTCCGTCAGCTCGCGCACCCGGCGGTCCATGACCGAGAACGCGCCGATCGTGTGCCCGTCGAAGGTGGTGAGCGGCACGGAGGCGTACGCGCGCAGGTCGGGCTGCTCGGCGAGCAGCGGGTGCCCGTCCGCACGCGGGTCGTCCCGCAGGTCCGCCACCGCCCACGGCTGCCCGGTCGCCACCGCGGTCGCCGCGAAGCCCTGGTTGCGGTCCACCTGGGTCAGCGCGACGCCCTCGCTGGCCTTGAACCACTCGCGGTCGCCGTCGACGATGGAGACCAGGGCGACCGGCACGTCGAGCGCGCGCAGCGCGAGCCGTGCGACGCGGTCGATCGCCTCGTCCGGCTCCGTGTCCAGCACGTTGTAGCGCCGCACGGCCGACAGGCGCTCGGGCTCGGCGTCCGCCAGCACCTCCCGGTCCACCTGCCGGGCCCGCACCAGCTGCTCGATGAACACGTCCTGCAGCGCGATCGAGGCCTCCGACGGCGTCGGCCGGTCCTCCGACCGCCGGGCGGTCATGGCCCGCAGCACCGCGGCCAGCCGGGCGGGCACCTCGGCGGGGATCTCCGGGTCGCGGTCCAGCCGCGCGAAGGCCGAGTCCTCCACGGAGCCGGGGAACACCGTCCTCGCCGTGGCGGCCTCCAGCAGCACCAGCCCCAGCGCGTAGACGTCGGAGGCGGGACCGGGATCGTCGCCCTCGACCTGCTCGGGGCTCAGGTATGCGGCGGTGCCGTTCGTGAACTCCGAGTCGTCGGGCACGCCGATGATGCTCGAGATGCCGAAGTCGGTCAGCTTGCCGCGGATGCGGGACGAGGGCCCCCGCCGCGCCAGCAGCACGTTGGCGGGCTTGACGTCCCGGTGCAGGAACCCGTGCTCGTGCACCGCCTCGAGCCCCTGCGCGAGGTCGGAGCCCAGGTTCATGACCTGTGAGGGGGTGAGCGGCCCGTCCCGCAACCGCTGCCGCAGGTCCACGCCGGCGACGCGCTCCATCACCAGGAAGATGCGCGGCCGCTCCGGGTCGGTCAGGTCGACCCCGGCGTCGAACAGGGTGGTCAGCGCGTAGTGGTCGAGGCCCGCCACCAGCCGCGCCTCCGCCTGCTGCAGCTGCAGGTCGTCGGGGCTGTCCGCCGTGGCGGTGAACATCTTCAGCGCCACCTTGCGGCCCAGCAGCGGGTCGTGCGCCTCGTACACCACGGCCCGCCCGCCGCGGCCGATGACGGCGCCGAGGCGGTACCGGCCCGCGACGGCGTACGTCGGACGCGCCTCGTGGCCGGACTCGGGCATGCGGACTGCTCCTGCGTGTCACCGCCCGCGTGCTGCCTCGCGGGCGACACGCATGGTGCCACATCCGCCGCACGCCCGGGAGGAACTGCCCCCGCGACCCCGGGCGAGGCGATCAGGCGGGCGGGCGCGCGTCGGTGCGACCGGGCGGCAGGTGCGGCATGTTCACGTCGTCGGGGTCGACCTCCACCTGACCGTCGTCGGTGTAGTCGCCGGTGCCCGGCAGCAGCTTCACCGCGTCCTGGTCGATGTCCGGATCGTTCAGCGCCGGGCTCCCGGCCTGGTCGTCCTGCAGCTCCTCGGTCTCGCGCTCGCTGGACGGGGAGTAGGTCTCGTTCGGGCGGTCCTGCGGGTCGATGCCCGGTGCGCTCTGGGGGTCCTGCCGGTCGCTGTTCACGCGACCAGACGGTAGGGGGTCGGCCCGGACGTCCCCCGTGCGCTCAGGCGCCCAGCTCGAGCAGGGCCTCCCGCAGCTCGGCGACGACGGGCGCGCTGCCCGCGATGGTCATCCGGCGCGACGGGCGCTCCTCGTCGAGGCCCCGCACCGTGCCGCCCGCCTCCTGCACCAGCAGCGCGCCCGCGGCCTGGTCCCACGGGCTCAGCCCCTGCTCGAAGTAGGCGTCGATGCGGCCGCCGGCCACGTACGCCAGGTCGATCGCCGCACCGCCCGCGCGCCGCAGATCGCGCACCCGGGCCAGCAGCGGCTGGGCGACACGGGCCTGCACCCGCCGGATCTCCTGCGTGTAGTGGAAGCCGGTCGCGACCAGCGCGCGGTCCAGCGGCACCGGGGGCCGCATGCGCATCGGCGACCCGTTGGCGAACGCGCCGCCGCCGGCGGACGCCGTGTAGACCTCGCCCAGCCGCGGCGCGGCCACCGCGCCGGCCAGGGCCGTCCACGTGGCGGGGTCCGGGTCGCCCTCGACCACGGCGATCGACACCGACCAGTTGGGCAGGTCGTACAGGTAGTTGACGGTGCCGTCGATCGGGTCGACGACCCAGGTGAGCCCGCTGGAGCCCGAGGCGCCGCCGGACTCCTCGCCCAGGAAGCCGTCGTCCGGGCGCAGGTCGGTCAGCCGGGCCCGGATCAGGTCCTCCGTCGCGCGGTCCGCGGCGGTGACGATGTCGATCGGCGACGACTTCGTCGCGGCCACCTCCACCCCCTCCCGCCGCAGCCGGTCCGCCAGGGCGGCCGCCTCCTCGGCGACGGAGCGGGCGATCTGCAGCAGGTCGTCGTGGGGCACGGGAAGAGCCTGCCGCACCCCGGCCCGGGGATTCGACGGCGCTCATAGGAGGTGGACAGCGGACTCCGACTCGGAGCATGGTCGACGTCGAGCCGGCACATGGGAGGGCGAGGTGGGATGACTCCCATGAACGACCGGCCCACCGACGTCAGCGACTCCACCCCCGACGACCCGGCCGGCAGCACGCCCGCCGAGGGCGTCGCGGGCTCCGGCACCCCGGTCGTCGTCGAGCCGGCGGGGTCCGCGGCCGCGCCGCGAGCCCGGGCGCACACCCGGATCGCCGCCCTGAGCATGGCGGCCGCCGTGCTGCTGACGACCGGCGCGGGCGCCGGCGCGTGGGCGGCCACCGCAGCGGGGACGGGCAGCGCCACCGCGGCGATCGACGGCGCGGGCGGCTCGGGCGTCACGAGCGCCGAGGATCCCACCGGCGGTGCGCAGGGCTTCGGCCCGCAGGACCCGCGTGGCTTCGGCCGCCAGGGCGGGTCGAGCAGCGCCACCGCGGCGGTCGACAGCACCGAGGCGACGGCGGCGCAGATCGTCGGCGTCGTCACGATCGTGTCCGACCTGGGCTACGAGGACGGGCAGTCGGCCGGCACCGGCATCGTGCTCACCTCCTCCGGCCGCATCCTGACGAACGACCACGTGATCGCGGGCGCGACGTCGATCGAGGTCACCGTCGAGTCGACCGGCGCCTCCTACGCGGCGGAGGTCGTGGGGACGAACGCGACGAAGGACATCGCGGTGCTGCAGCTGCAGGACGCGTCGGGGCTCGCCACGGCGACGACCGCCTCCTCGCAGCCCGCCGAGGGCGACGCCGTCACGGCGGTCGGCAACGCCGGCGGCACGGGCACGCTGACCGCGGCCGAGGGCACGGTGACCGACCTCGACGAGCAGATCACCACGCAGGCCGAGGGCGCGTCGGCGGGCGAGACGCTGAACGGCCTCATCGAGACCAGCGCGGACGTCGTGTCGGGCGACTCGGGCGGTCCGCTGAAGGACTCGAGCGGCCGGGTCGTGGGCATCACGACGGCGGCGAGCAGCGGCGGCAGCGACATCACCGGCTACGCGATCCCCATCACCACCGCCCTGTCGGTGGCGGAGCAGATCCTCGCCGGCCGGGAGACGGACGAGATCCGGATCGGCCTGCCCGCCTTCCTCGGGGTCTCGCTCGACGACTCCACGGACGGCGCGGTCGTCGGGGGCGCCCTGGCCGGCACCCCCGCAGCCAGGGCCGGCCTCGCCGCGGGCGACGTGATCACCGCGGTCGACGGCACCCCCGTCCCGTCCCCCGACGCGCTGTCGACGGCCATCGCGTCGCACGAGCCGGGCGACCGCGTCGAGATCGCCTACACCGACGCGGCCGGCGCCTCGCAGACGGTCACGGTCGTGCTGACCGAGGGCCCCGCCGCGTGACCGCCGAGGCGACCGCCTGGGCCGCCGAGCACGGCCACGAGGTCGAGGGCCTGAGCGCGCAGGAGGCCGAGGTGCGCGTGCGGGCGGCGGGCCTGCACCCCAGGACGGTCGTGCCGGAGTCGGTGGTCACGCTGGAGTTCCGGGCCGATCGGATCACCCTGCACACTGACTCGGACGGCGTGGTCACCGCGGCCCGACCGGGCTGAGACGACTGATGCGCACGTCCCCGGAGGGGCGTGCGCATCGTGGTGGCGGGTGAGGGATTCGAACCCCCGAATGCTGAGCAGTCTGATTTACAGTCAGATCCCTTTGGCCGCTTGGGTAACCCGCCAGGCTGCTCGGGCCGACCCTGCGCGGGCCGGCCCGAGGCGCGGATCACAGCGTACCCGGCCGATCGGCGCTGACGGAACCACGTCGGCGGGGCGCTGTCAGGCGTCCTTCACCGCCCGCAGCGTCCACGTCAGGGGCACCAGGTCGCCCCCCTCGAGCAGCCGCCACTCGCCGTCGTCCCCGCGCCGCATCCGGCCGGGCAGCGCCTCCCACGGCACGCTGCGGTGCTCCTCCAGCAGCGTCACGCGCAGGCCGGCCGCGAG
The DNA here is from genome assembly GCA_022701925.1 of Microbacteriaceae bacterium. Lineage (GTDB taxonomy): Bacteria > Actinomycetota > Actinomycetes > Actinomycetales > Microbacteriaceae > Amnibacterium. The sequence continues at coordinate 5,096 of JAKONM010000169.1, read as the reverse complement.
CACCGCCGACACGACCTCCCCCAGGCCGTGGTTCCAGGACGCGCTGCGCGTGTGGACGAACACGTGCTCCGACTCGACGTAGGTGCCGGGCTCGTCGAAGACGGTCGGCTCCGCCGTCTCGAAGTAGGGGTGGCGCACGACGAGGGCGTCCTCCCGCGTCTCGTCGAGCGACCACAGCATCGGGTGGCCCTCGCGCACGAACAGCTCGCCGCCCGCAGCCAGCAGCCCCGCGACGACCCGCGCCCACGCCGCGACGTCCGGCAGCCAGCACAGCGCGCCGATGCCGGTGAAGACCAGGTCGAACGCCCCCCGGGGCAGCGCCTCGGGCGCCTGGTCGACCCGCGCCTCCACCCAGTCGATCACCGTGCCGGTCCGCTCGCTGAGCGAGCGCGCCTCCGCCAGGGCGGCACCGGAGAAGTCGAGCCCGGTCATCTGCGCGCCCAGCCGTGCCAGGGACAACGTGTCCGTGCCGATGTGGCACTGCAGGTGGACGCCCCGCCTGCCGCGCAGGTCCGGCAGCCGCGGCAGGTCGAAGCGCACCACGTCGCTCAGGAAGTCCGGCTCGTCCACGAACCGCTGCACCGCGTAGTCGGGCGATGCGCTGTGCGGAGCGGCCCGCTCCTCCCAGCTGCGGCGGTTCAGCTCGGTCCAGTCCTCCATGGGGACAGCCTCCTACACTCCCTGTTCCATGGCCGATTCCTCGTTCGACGTCGTCAGCAAGGTGGACCCGATGGAGGCGGACAACGCCCTCAACCAGGCCCGCAAGGAGATCGAGCAGCGCTACGACTTCAAGGGCGTGGGCGCGGCGATCGAGTTCAAGGACGAGAAGATCACGCTGAAGGCGGCCAGCGAGGAGCGGGTGAAGGCCGTGCTCGACGTGGTGCAGTCCAAGTTCGTGAAGCGCAGCATCTCGCTGAAGGCGATCGACGCCGGAGAGCCCTTCGCCAGCGGCAAGGAGTACCGCATCGAGGCGAAGCTGAAGAACGGCATCGACAGCGACAACGCCAAGAAGCTGAACCGGCTGATCCGCGACGAGGCGCCGAAGACCGTGAAGAGCCAGATCCAGGGCGACGAGCTGCGGGTGCAGTCGAAGAGCCGCGACGACCTGCAGGCGACCATGGCGCTGCTGCGCAAGGCCGACGTCGACCTCGACCTGCAGTTCGTCAACTTCCGCTGAGTCCACGGTCTTCGATCCGCAGGCGGATCGAAGACGTGTCGCCTCGCAGCGCTGACCGCGCCGCGGGAGGCGACCGGCAGGTCGACGCCGCGGAACCGCTCCGATCCCGCGGCGACTCCGGCACCCGTTGATCGGTCCGAGCGGCGCCCTGCCGCGCCCGTAGGATCCAGGGCATGCCCGCCAGTCTCTCCCTGGCGCTCACCATCGCCGCCTTCGTGCTGGACCTCACCATCCGCGTGCTCGCGGTCGTGTTCGTGCCGAAGAACCGGCGTCCGGCGACGGCGACGGCGTGGCTGCTCGCGATCTTCTTCATCCCCTACGCAGGGCTCGTCGCATTCCTGCTCTTCGGCTCCACGAAGCTGCCGCGACGGCGCCGCCGCAAGCAGGCACAGATCAACCGCACGATCATCTCAGCGACCGAGGGCATCGAGCAGGCCTCCGAGACGCCGCACTGGCCGCCCTGGTTCGCCTCCCTCGCCGCGCTGAACCGGCGCCTCGGGGCGATGCCGCTGCTCGGCGGCAACCGCGCCCTGCTGTACGGCGACTACGACCGGTCGATCCACGAGATGACGGAGGCGGTGCGCTCCGCCGAGCGGTACGTGCACGTCGAGTTCTACATCCTGAGCCTCGACGTCACGACCGAGCCGTTCTTCGACGCGCTGGCGGACGCGGTGCGCCGCGGCGTCACCGTGCGCGTGCTGCTCGACCACATCGCGTCGCTGCGGGTGCGCGGCTACCGCCGCACGACCCGGCGCCTGACCGCCATCGGGGTCGAGTGGCACCTGCTGCTGCCCGTGCAGCCGTGGCGGGGCCGCTACCAGCGCCCCGACCTGCGCAACCACCGCAAGGTCGTCGTCGTCGACGGGCGAGTCGGCTTCATGGGCTCGCAGAACATGATCGACCGCACCTACGACCGCTGGACCAACCGGCGACGCGGGCTGCGGTGGAAGGACCTGATGGTCCGCCTGGAGGGTCCGATCGTCGCCGAGCTCGACACGATCTTCATCTCCGACTGGTTCTCCGAGACCGACGAGCTGCTGGAGCGCGAGACCGCGCAGCTGGTCGAGCCGGTGGGCGACGAGGACCTCGACTGCCAGATCGTGCCCAGCGGCCCCGGGTTCGAGGGCGAGAACAACCTGCGGCTCTTCAACGGCCTGATCTACGCGGCGCAGCGGCGCATCGTGCTGGTGAGCCCCTACTTCGTGCCGGACGACTCGATGCTCTACGCGGTGACCACCGCGGCGGAGCGGGGCGTGCAGGTCGAGCTGTTCGTCAGCGAGATCGGCGACCAGGCGGTCGTGTTCCACGCCCAGCGCAGCTACTACGAGACGCTGCTGAAGGCGGGCGTCGTGATCTGGCTGTACCGGAAGCCGACGATCCTGCACGCCAAGCACTTCACGATCGACGAGGACGTCGCCGTCGTGGGCTCCAGCAACCTCGACATGCGCTCGTTCACGCTGAACCTGGAGGTGTCGATGATGGTCCGCGGGCGAGCGTTCGTCAGCGGCCTGCGGCAGCTGGAGGAGGGCTACCGCAGGGCCAGCCGGCGGCTGACCCTGGAGGAGTGGCAGGCCCGCCCCGTGGCGGTCGCGGTGCTCGACAACGTGGCGCGGCTCACCGCCGCCCTGCAGTAGGCGGCCGTGAAGACGCCGCCGCGGCCGCAGGTGCGCGACGCCGCCCGCGTGCTGCTGCTCGACCCCGACGGCCAGGTGCTGCTGATCCTCGGCGGCGACCCCGCGGCGCCGGAGGCGGGCACCTGGTGGATCACCCCGGGCGGCGGCCTGGAGCCGGGCGAGGACGCCCGCGCCGCGGCGATCCGCGAGGTGCGGGAGGAGACGGGGCACGTCCTGCACGACGTGGTCGGCCCGGTGCTGCGGCGCTCGAGCACCTTCGTGTTCGACGGCCGGCTGATCGAGCAGCGCGAGCTCTACTTCACCGCCCGCGTGCCGGCCTTCGAGCCGCGGCGCGAGGGCTGGACCGACCTGGAGCGGCGAGCGCTGCACGGCACCGCCTGGTGGAGCGCGGAGCAGCTGCGCAGCACCGCGGAGACCGTCTACCCGGAGGGGCTCGCCGACCTCGTGGAGCAGGCCGTCTCGCTCTGAGCCCGTTCGGCGGACTCACCGCTCGCTCGCAGCACCGGCGCCATAGCGTCCGGCCATGGCATCACGATCGATCCGAGTCGAGTTCCTGCCCGACGGCTACGACGCCACGGAGGTGACCGCGCCGCCCGAGGTCCACGACGTGTCGATCCCCGACGACGCGCCCGGCACCCCGCAGGTGCTCGAGAACCCGCACGTCGACTTCCCCGGCACCTGGACCCTGCAGGGCCAGGGGGAGGGCGGGACCAACCGCTACAGCCGGACCGCGGAGGTCGCGGGCAGCAGCGACACCGCCACGTCCTGACCCCCGCCGACCCGCACCGCGACCCGCGGTCCGGTCCCCGCCGCAGAAGGAGGAGCCCGTGGCCGAGCCGCAGCACCTGAATTCCCACCACCGCCGCGTCCTGGAGCAGCTCCAGCAGCACCCGACCAGCCGGAACGTCGAGTTCCGGGACACGGTCTCGCTGCTCGAGACCGTGTCCGACGAGACCGTCCAGGAGGGCAACCGGATCCGGTTCGTGCTGGCCGGCGAGGCCCTGGTGCTGACCCGGCCGGAGCACAAGGACCTCGACGTGCAGCAGGTCGTCGACGTGCGCGCCTTCCTGGCGCACGGCGGCTACTGAGGCCGCGGCCGCGCGGCGCCCCCGCCATCGGGGGCGCCGCACGGGGTCAGCCCGCTGAGACTCCCAGCGACGCCTCGAGCATCTCGTCGCGCGGCACGATCTTCACGCGGGCGCGGCCCTGCGGCTCCCCCTGGGCGATCTCCGCCCGGTCGAGCCGGTGCCAGCCCTCGACCGTGGTGTAGCGCACGCCGCGGGAGTCCAGCAGGTCGGTGACCGCCCGCTCCTCCGGGTGCGCCGGCGACCACCAGGTGCCCTGGTCGGTCAGCACGTGCTCCACGGTCTCCATCGCGTCCGACTTCGTGTGCCCGATCAGCCCCACCGGGCCGCGCTTGATCCAGCCGGTGGCGTAGACGCCCGGCACGATCGCGCCCTCGGCGTCGACGACCTGGCCCTCGTGGTTCGGGATCACGCCGCGCACCTCGTCGAAGGGGACGCCGGCCACCGGGGAGCCGAAGTAGCCGATCGCCCGGTAGACCGCCTGCACGGGCACCTCGCGGAACTCGCCGGTGCCGCGGGCGCCGCCCAGGCCGTCCGGCTCCGTGCGCTCCCAGCGGATGCCCTCCACCTTGTCGGTGCCGAGGATCTCGACGGGCCGCGCCCACCAGTGCAGGTGCAGGCGCCGGCTCGCGGTGCCGGGCTCGCGCTTGCGCCAGCCCTGCAGGATCCGGTCCATCACCATCACCTGCTTGTTGGAGGCGATGGCGGTGCGGGCCGCGTCGTCGTAGTCGAAGTCCTCGTCGCGCACGATCATGTCCACGTCGCGCACCTCGCCCAGCTCGCGCAGCTCGAGCGGGGTGAACTTCACGTTGGCAGGGCCTCGTCGGCCGAACACGTGCATCTCGGTGGCCGGGGAGGAGCGCAGCCCCTCCTCCACGTTGCCGGGCAGCTCGGTGGGCATCAGGTCGTCGGGGTGCTTGATCAGCATCCGGGCGACGTCGAGCGCCACGTTGCCGTTGCCGATCACGGCGATCTCCGCGGCCTCGAGCGGCCAGGTGCGCGGCACGTCGGGGTGTCCGTCGTACCAGCTGACCACGTCGGCGGCGCCGTAGGAGCCGGGCAGGTCGATGCCCGGGATGTCGAGGGGGGCGTCCGCGATCGCACCCGTCGCGAAGATCACCGCGTGGTAGTGCTGCTGCAGGTCGGCCAGCGTGATGTCCGTGCCGAAGTCGACGTTGCCGAACAGCCGCACGGCGCCGC
>JAKONM010000164.1 GCA_022701925.1 Microbacteriaceae bacterium | reverse complement strand
GATGCCGTTGCCGCCCAGGATCTCGCGCGCGTAGCCGACGGTCTCGCGCATCCGCGCCGTCGCGAACGCCTTCGCCAGCGCCGAGTGCTCGTCCTTCTGCGACCCCTCGTCCTGCATCTGCGACGCGCGCAGGCACATGCCGATGGAGGCGGTGATGTTGCCGAGGCCCTTCACCAGCAGGTCCTGGATCAGCTGGTGGCTCGCGATCGGCTTGCCGAACTGCGTGCGCTCCTTCGCGTAGGCGAGCGCCGCCTCCCACGCGCCGACGGCGACGCCCACCGCCTGCCACGCGACCTCGCAGCGCGTCAGCCGCAGCACGGTGGCGACGTCGCGGAACGAGCGGATGCCGGGCAGCCGCTTCGCCTCGGGCACCCGCACGTCGACCATCGTGATGTCGGCGTTCTGCACGGTGCGCAGCGCGATCTTGTCCTCGATCCGATCGGCCCGGAAGCCGGGAAGGTCGGTGTCGACCAGGAAGCCCTTGACCTGGCCGTCGGCCTCGTCCTTGGCGTAGACCACCACGAAGTCGCTGAAGGTGGCGTTGCCGATCCAGCGCTTGGCGCCGTTCAGCACCCACTCGTCGCCCTCCCGGCGGGCGGTGGTGCGCAGGCCGCGCGCCGAGTCGGAGCCGCTGAGCGGCTCGGTGAGCCCGAACGCCCCCAGCAGCTGCCCGGTGGCCATGCGCGGCAGCAGGTCCGCCTGCTGCTCGGGCGACCCGCCGACGTGGATCGAGCCCATGGCGAGCCCGGACTGCACGCCGACGAACGTTGCGACGGAGGCGTCGACTCGGCCCATCTCCAGCGCGACCCAGCCGCGGTAGACGGCCGAGTTCTCGAACGCCCGCACCTCCGGCACGAACGGCCCCAGCACGCCCAGGTCCGCGAGCCACGGGATGACCTGCTTCGGGAACTCCGCCCGCGCCCAGTACTCGTCGGCGATCGGTCGGATGCGCGCCTCGAACAGCTCGCGGATCGCGCCCGCGCTGCGCTGCTCCTCCGGCGTCAGGAAGTCCTGGTACCCGTAGAAGTCGGCGATCAGGTGGTCCAGGGCGGACCCCTCGTCGGTGGTCGGCGTGCCGGCGGTGATCGTCATCGCATCCCCTTCAGGTCCTCTGCGTCGTCGCAGTCGGCAGTGTACGCATCACTTCTCGATGTGTTGCACGGGTACGCTCACGCCATGTCGACCGCACAGGCTCCCGCGACGGCGCCTGCGCTCGGCGGCCTGGGCGCGCTGCTGGTGCCGAGCACGCTGTCGCAGCGGCTGACCGCCCCGGAGGACGCCGCCGCCCGCGCCTTCCGCGCGGCGCGGCACCGGTTCATCGAGGGCGACCGCATCGACATGACGGCGCTGGCGACGCAGCTGGGCGTCGACCGCACCTCGCTGTTCCGCTGGGTCGGCAACCGGGACGCGCTGCTGGCGGAGATCCTGTGGAGCCTCGCCGCGCCGACCTTCGACGCGGCCGACGCCGCCACCGAGCAGGCCCGCGGCGCCGACCGCGTCGAGGGCGCGCTGACGCGGTTCGTGCACGACCTGATCGAGGCGGACTACTTCCGCTCCTGGCTGGCGCGCGAGCCCTCCCGCGCGCTCAGGATCCTGACGGGCGGCGCGACCCCGGTGCACCGCCGGTTCGTCGCCGTCGTCGAGCGGTTGCTGGAGCAGGAGATCGCCGCCGGGTTCATGACCACGCCGCTGCCGCCGCACGACCTGGCGACCGTGCTGGTGCGGGTGGCGGAGTCGTACGCCTACGCCGACCTGATCGCGGGCGAGCGCCCCGACGCGCAGCGCGCCGCCGCCGCGTTCGGGCTGGTCCTGGCGGCCACGAGGACCGACCGGTGACGGACGAGCGCCCGGTGATCGGCGACTACCGCTGGCACCGCCCCTTCCCCACCCGCTGGCACGACAACGACGTGTTCGGCCACCTGAACAACACGATCTACTACGCGGCGATGGACACCACGGTGACCTCCTGGCTGCTCGGCCAGGCCGGCTACGGGATGACCGAGGTCGACGGCGACCCGGCGGTCGTCGTCTCGTCGTCGTGCCGCTACGTCGAGTCCGGCGCCTTCCCCGACACCCTCGTCGTCGGCCTGCGCGCCGACCGCGTCGGCACCACGAGCATCGCGTGGGGGCTCGGCCTCTTCCGGCAGTCGGACGAGCGCCTGCTGGCGGTCGGCACCTTCGTGCACGTGTTCGTCGACCGCGCGACCCGTCGTCCGAAGCCGGTGCCGGATGCCATCCGCGAGCGCGTCGGGCGCGAACTGACAGCGGACGGTTGACGCGGCGGGGCATCCTGGCTGCGACGCACTTCGAAGGAGAAGCACTCGACATGGACGACGACGTTCTGCAGGGCCCCGGCTACGCGACGGTCTCCGTCGCGGCGATCCTGGCCGAGTCCGCACACCGGTACCCAGACAAGACCGCGGTGATCTGGGCGGGCCAGACCGGCCCGCAGGCGAGCGCGACCTACAGCGAGCTGTGGCGCGACGCGAAGGCGATCGCGGGCGCGCTGCGCGCTCGCGGCGTGCAGCGCGGCGACCGCGTGGCGATGCTGGTGCCGAACGTGCCCGACTTCCCCCGCGTCTACTTCGCGGTGCTGGCCATCGGCGCCGTAGCGGTGCCGATCCACCTGCTGTTCAAGCGGGACGAGATCGCCCACGTGCTGCGCGACAGCGGCGCGAAGCTGGTCGTGATCGGTGCGCCGAGCCTGGGCGAGGCCCTGCCCGCGGCCATGGAGGTCGGCGTCGACGCCGTCTCCGTGCTGCTGCCCGAGGCCGCGAAGGACCTGGCGCCGATCCCGCGGCTGGAGGCCCTGGCCGCGGAGGCGGAGCCGATCGTGCGCCACGAGGCGATGAACCCCCTCGACGCCGCGACGCTGCTCTACACGAGCGGCACGACCGGCACCCCCAAGGGCGCGATCGGCTCGCACTTCTCGCTGGTCGAGCAGGTGAACGTGTCGCTGATCGACCTGTTCGACATGCGCTCCGACGACGTCGTCTTCGGCGGCCTGCCGCTGTTCCACACCTTCGGCCAGACCTGCGTGCTGAACACCGCCTTCCGCAAGGGGGCGACCATCGTGATGCTGCCGAAGTTCGACCCGGCGGGCGCGCTGGAGGCGATGGCCGAGCACGGTGCCACCGTGTTCACCGCGGTGCCCACCATGTACGTCGGGCTGCTCGCCGGCGCTCGCGCGGGCGCGCCGAAGCCGCAGCTGCGCTACGCGGTGTCGGGCGGCGCCCCGCTGCCGCTCGCGGTGCTGGAGGAGTTCTCGCAGGTCTTCGGCGCCACCGTCTACGAGGGCTACGGGCTCACCGAGACCTCGCCGGTGGTGTCGTTCAACCCCGTCGGCCGGGACATCCGGCCGGGCACCGTGGGCGTGCCGATCTGGGGCGTCGACGTGGCCATCGCGGACGCCGACGTCGACGACCGCGTCGTCGAGCTGCCGCGGGGCGAGCTGGGCGAGCTGGTGGTGCGCGGCCACGACCTGTTCAAGGGCTACCTGGGCAAGCCGGAGGCGAACGCGACGGCCGTCGTCGAGGGCTGGTTCCGCACCGGGGACCTCGCGACCATGGGCGAGGACGGCTACATCACGCTGGTCGACCGCAAGAAGGACATGATCCTGCGCAACGGCTACAACGTGTACCCGACCGAGGTGGAGTCCGTGATGATGCGGCACCCCGCGGTGCAGGCCGCGGCCGTCTTCGGCACGCCGCACGAGAAGCACGGCCAGGAGATCGAGGCCGCGGTGGTCCTCCGCGAGGGCCAGCAGGCGACCGAGGACGAGCTGCGCGAGTTCACGAAGGCGAAGATCGCCGCCTACAAGTTCCCGCGCGTGGTCCACCTGGTCGACGAGCTGCCCCTCGGCCCCTCCGGCAAGGTCCTGAAGCGCGAGCTGACGCGGGTCTGGTCGCAGTAGGCGCTCGGCCGTCGCCGCTTCCGGGCGGCTTCGGCAGGTCCGGGCGCGCCGTCCCGCTGACCCCGCGCGCGCAGCGGCGCATGCGCGGGGTCTTGCACGCGTGCGAGCGGGGCGGAGGATGCTGAGCCGATGGACCTGCCCGCGGACACGCACGTGCACAGCGAGTGGTCGTGGGACACCGGAGGTCCGACGCCCGCGAACCTCGGCCGCATGGAGCGGGCCTGCGCCCGCGCCGTGCGCATCGGGCTGCCCGCGATCGCCTTCACCGAGCACCTCGACTTCAACGGCCGCGTGCGGTTCCACCCCGACGACCTGCTGCCCCACCAGCGGCGGCTGCTGCACGACGGGTACCTGGAGGTGCCGGCGCTCGACGTGGAGGGGTGGCTGGAGGCCCTCGACCGCTGCCGGAGGCGCTTCCCGGAGCTGCAGATCCTGAGCGGCGTGGAGTTCGGTCAGCCGCACCTGTTCGAGGACGATGCCCGGCGGCTGCTCGATCTGGACGCGCTCGACCGCGTCAACGGGTCGCTGCACACCCTGGCCGTCGGCGGCGACCGCGCGGAACCCGTGACCCTGTACCGCTCGTGGCCCGCCGACGACGTCATGACCGCCTACCTGCTCGAGGTGCCGCGCATGGTCGACGGGTCGCAGTGCTTCGAGGTCGTCACCCACCTGGACTACGCTGCGCGCACCTGGCCCTCCGTCGCCGCCGGCCCCTTCGACCCGCGCCGGTTCGAGGAGCCGTTCCGGGCCGCGATGCGCGCCATCGCCGCCTCGGGCAGGGCGCTCGAGATGAACACGCGCCGGCTCTCCTCATGGCTGCCGCAGTGGTGGGCCGAGGAGGGCGGACGTGCGATCAGCTTCGGCAGCGACGCGCACGACGCCGAGCACGTCGCCGACGGCTTCCCCGAGGCCGTGGCGATGGTCGAGCACTTCGGCTTCCGGCCCGGTCGTGCTCCGGCCGACCTCTGGACCCGCTGACTTCAGCCCGCGGCCGGCGCGGTCCTCCTTCGCAGCACCGCCGCCGTCGCGCTGCCGATCGCGAGGGCCCAGAACGCCGGCCCCAGCCCCGCCAGCTGGATGCCGGACGCCGCGGTGAGCAGCGTGACCGCGGCGGCCAGGCGGTCGTGACCGTCCGTCATCGCCTGCGCGACCGCGTTCGCGAACGCGCCGAACAGCGCGATGCCCGCGAAGGCGGGCACCAGGTCGCGCGGCGCGGCGCCGGCGACGGCGACCACCAGCGGCGTCGCCGCACCGAGCACCAGGTACGAGGCCCCGGCGGAGACCGCGGCGATCCAGCGGCGGCTGCGGTCCGGGCCGGCGTCGGGTCCGGCGGTCAGCGTCGCGGTGATGGCCGCCAGGTTGATCGCGTGCCCGCCGAGCACCGCACCCGCGGCGGAGGCCGCGCCCGTGTACGCCATCGCCGCCCTCCACGGCACCGGCCACTCGAGGGTCCGCATCACCGCGACGCCTGGCAGGTTCTGCGCGGTCATGGTCACGAGGTAGAGCGGCACCGCGATCGACAGCACGGCCGGCAGCGAGAAGGTCGGAGCGACCAGCAGCAGGTGCGGCAGCGGCGCGCGAGCGGGCACGTCGGCCAGCGAGCCCGCCGCGAGGAAGGAGCCCAGCCCGGCGACCAGCGCCGCCGGCACGGCCCAGCGGGGTGCGAACCGCTGCGCCACGGCCCACGCCGCCAGCATGGCCCCGATGCCCAGCGGGTTCAGGGGCAGGGCCTGCAGCGGCCGCACGCAGAGGCCGAACAGCACCCCGGCGAGCATCGCGGCGGCCACCTGCGACGGCACGCGCTGCACCAGGGCCGTCACCTGCGGCACGAACCCCGTCACCGCCACCAGCAGGCCCGCGATCAGGAAGGCGCCGACCGCGGCGCTGAACCCGCCCTCCATCGTGGCGGTCGTCGCCAGCAGGGCGGCGCCCGGCGTGGACCACGCCAGCGCGACCGGTCGCCGCGTGCGCAGGGCGATCGCGACGGTGCCGACGCCGATGGCGACGCACAGCGCGGAGAGCCCGGAGGCGGCCTGGTCGGCACTCGCGCCCACTGCGCGAAGGCCCGCCAGCACGACGACGAAGGACGAGGAGAA
>JAKONM010000163.1 GCA_022701925.1 Microbacteriaceae bacterium | reverse complement strand
GGTCGACCGCGGGGCCGCAGCGCCGGGCCGGCAGCGCCTGCCCGCGGTCGCTACCCCGCGCCGCCGAGGCGGTCTGGTGCTGCTGCTCGCCGTCGCCGGCGCTGCGGGTCTCGGCACGGGCGCGCTGCAGGTGACGGTGCCGGCGTCGCAGCCCGCGCTGCCCGTCGTGGCGGGCCTCGCCTTCGCCGCGCTGGCGCTGGGGGAGGTGGGCGGCGCGCTGCTGCTCGGCGGCCGCACCGCCCCCTCGTCCGCGCGGCGGGCGCTGCGTGCCGGGCTCGCGGCGATGGCGGCCGTCTACGGCGCCGCGGCGCTCGGGCTCGCCCCGGCCGGCGTCGTCACCGCCCTCGGCCTGCTCGGTCTCGCCACCGCGGCGCAGTCGATCGGCTCCTCCGTGCTGCTCGACCGGGTCGTGCCGGCGCACCTGGTCACCGCCGCCTTCGCCGCGCAGGTCGCGACGATGCTCCTCGGCACCTCGCTGGGCGCCCTCGCCGCGGGCGCGGTCGGCGCCCCGGTCGTGCTGGCCGTCCCGGCGGTGCTGCTGGCGTCGGCGGCGGTCGTGACGGGCCTGCTGCCGCGGGCCGGGACGCCGGCCCCGCAGACCGGAGCCCGCTCCGACGCGCTCGTCTAGGCTCCAGGGATGCCCGAGCTGCGCTTCACGAAGGGGCACGGCACCGGCAACGACTTCGTGCTCGTCGCCGATCCCGACGGCCACCTGCAGCTGCGTCCCAGCGAGGTCGCGCGGCTGTGCGACCGGCGCTTCGGCATCGGCGCGGACGGCCTGCTGCGAGCGGTGCGCGTGGACGCCGACGTCGAGGCCGCGGCCCACGCCGCCGGGGGCGATGCGGAGTGGTTCATGGACTACCGCAACGCCGACGGCTCGACGTCGGAGATGTGCGGCAACGGCATCCGGGTGTTCACCGCCTTCCTGCTGGCGGAAGGCCTGGCCGAGCTGCCCGACGGCGGATCCCTGGCCGTCGCCACCCGCGGCGGCACGATGACGGTGCAGCGCACCGCCGGGGGCTTCGCGGTGGACCTCGGCCGCTGGACCAAGGGGCCGGACGACGTGTCGGTACGGGTCGAGGGGCTCGACGTGGCGCGGCCGGGGCTGTCGATCGACGTCCCCAACCCGCACGTGGTCGTCGCGGTCGCCGACGACGCGGAGCTGGACGGCGCCGACCTGTCCGCCCCTCCCGTGCTCGACCCGCTGCCGCCCGCCGGAGCGAACGTCGAGCTGGTGCGCCCCGCGGACCCGCTGGTCGTGGACGGCACCGGGCGCATCCGCATGCGGGTGCACGAGCGGGGCAGCGGCGAGACCCTGTCCTGCGGCACGGGCGCCGTCGCGGCGGCGCTGGCCGTGCGGCACTGGGCGGGCGCCGCGGCGCCGGACTCCTGGCGGGTGGAGGTGCCGGGCGGCGTGCTCGGCGTGCGGGTGTTCCGCGCCGAGGACGGGGAGCACGCGGGGCTGTCCGGGCCCGCGGAGCTCGTCTACTCCGGCGTGGTCGAGGTCTGAGGGCGCACCCGGTCCACCCGCAGCACGCGGAACCCGCGGTCGGTGGCCGTGCGGGCGACGGTCAGGCCCTCGGCCGCGAACCGCTCGCCGATCCACCGCTGCAGCGAGTCGCCGCCCAGCTGCTTGGCGACGACCAGCCAGGCCGTCCCGCCGGGCGCCAGGCGGGGCAGCCAGGCCTCCAGCAGCGCGTGCAGGGCGGGCTTGCCGATGCGGATCGGGGGATTCGACCAGATGGTCGCGAAGGTCAGCCCGGCGGGAATATCCTGGGGCGATGAAGCTCTGACTTCCACGCCGGCGATCCGGGCGTTCGCGGCGACGAGTGCGAGGGCGCGCTCGTTCACATCCACGGCCCACACCTGAGCACCGGGAGACCGCCTGGCCAACGCGATCGCGATCGGACCCCAGCCGCAGCCGAGGTCCAGCAGCGCCCCCTCCTGCGCCGGAGGAGGCGTGTTCGCGAGCAGCGCGGCCGTCCCGATGTCGAGCCCGCCCGGGCTGAAGACCCCTGACGCGGTCGTCAGCTCGAACCGCTCGCCCTGGAGCACGACGCCGATCGTGCGCTCCCGCATCTCGCTCGCGGGCTGCGCGCTGAAGTAGTGCTCCCCATCCACGACCCACGATCGAACCACCTCGGGGAGGTCCCCTTGACCGACACCATCCGAACCACCGACCTGATCCGCGCCGACGACACGGCGGAGGACTTCGACGGCGACCAGTTCGACCTGGAGGAGCGCCAGTCGCTCCGCCGCGTCCAGGGGCTCTCCACGGAGCTCGAGGACGTCACCGAGGTCGAGTACCGCCAGCTGCGCCTGGAGCGCGTCGTGCTGATCGGCGTCTGGTCGCGCAGCCAGGTCGACGCCGAGACCAGCCTACGCGAGCTGGCCGCGCTGGCCGAGACGGCGGGCGCCCAGGTGCTCGACGGCCTGCTGCAGCGGCGCTCGCACCCCGACCCCTCCACCTACCTGGGCTCGGGCAAGGCGCAGGAGCTGCGCCTGATCGTGCAGTCGACGGGCGCGGACACCGTGATCGCCGACACCGAGCTGGCGCCCAGCCAGCGGCGCGCGCTGGAGGACGTCGTGAAGGTGAAGGTGATCGACCGCACCGCGGTGATCCTCGACATCTTCAGCCAGCACGCGAAGAGCCGCGAGGGCAAGGCGCAGGTCGAGCTGGCGCAGCTGCAGTACCTGCTGCCGCGACTGCGCGGCTGGGGCGACTCCATGTCCCGCCAGGCCGGCGGCCAGGTGGGCGGCGCGGGCGCCGGCATGGGCAGCCGCGGCCCCGGTGAGACGAAGATCGAGCTGGACCGTCGGCGCATCCACACCCGGATGGCGAAGCTGCGCCGCGAGATCGCGGACATGGCGCCCGCTCGCGCCGTGAAGCGGCAGAACCGGGTGCGCAACGCCATCCCCTCCGTCGCGATCGCGGGCTACACCAACGCCGGCAAGTCCAGCCTGCTGAACCGCATCACGCGGGCCGGCGCGCTGGTGGAAAACGCGCTGTTCGCCACCCTGGACACGACGGTGCGCAAGACCGAGACGCCCGACGGGCGGCCCTACACGCTGGTCGACACGGTCGGCTTCGTGCGCAACCTGCCGCACCAGCTGGTGGAGGCCTTCCGCTCCACGCTGGAGGAGGTCGAGCACGCCGACCTGATCCTGCACGTCGTCGACGCGTCGCACCCCGACCCGGCGCAGCAGCTGGCGACGGTGCGGCAGGTGATCGCGGACGTCGACGCCGCGGACGTGCCCGAGCAGGTCGTGTTCAACAAGGCCGACCTGGCCGACGAGGCCACCCGGATGGTGCTGCGGGGGCTCGTGCCGACGGCGCTGTTCGTCTCCGCGCGCACCGGCGAGGGCGTGGAGCGGCTGCAGGATCTGGTCGGGGCGCGGCTGCCGCTGCCCCGGCACGAGGTGACGGTGCTGATCCCGTTCGACGAGGGCGGGCTGGTCTCGATGCTGCACGAGCGCGGTCGGGTGCTCGCGACCGTGTACGAGGAGACCGGGGCGCGCATCCAGGCGCTCGTCGGCGACGAGGAGCGGGCCGTCCTCGAGCCCTACCTGGTGTGAGCGGGCGGGTCCGGCGGTGACCGCCTGCGGCCGGGAGGCCCCGGTGCTCCGCGTGCACCGGTGGCGACCGTGACCGCGCACCAGGTCGAGCTGCGGCTGGCGTTCACGCCGCCGCTCGACCCCTCCAACCTCTTCGGGCACCTGGCCGCGACCGCGGTGCCGGGCGCCGAAGAGTGGCGGGACGGCCGCTACCGCGCGGCCTTCACCCTGCGGGGCGGCGCGGCGATCGCGGAGGTCGGGCTGCCGGAGGGCGACGCCCTGCCGGTCGTCCTCCGCCTCGCGGACCCGGCCGACGAGGAGGCCGCCGTCGCCCGGGTGCGCCGCGCCTTCGACCTGGACCTGGACGCGCCCGCGATGACCGCCGCGCTGTCCGCGGACCCCGCGCTCGCCCCGCTGGTGGCCGCGGCGCCGGGCCGCCGGGCCCCCGGGACGCTCGACCCCGAGGCGATGGTGCTGCGGGCGGTGCTGGGGCAGCAGGTGTCGACCGCGGCCGCGCGCACCCACGCGGCCCGCCTGGTGCAGGCCTTCGGGGCGCCCGTCGACGACCCGGCGGGCGGGCTGACGCACCGCTTCCCGACCGCCGCGACGCTCGACGGCGACGCCGAGCGGGTGGCGGCGGGCCTGGGGCTGCCCGCGGTGCGCAAGCGCACCTTCGCGGTCGTGGCGGCGGCGCTGGCGAGCGGCGGCGTCGACCTCGCGGCGCCGCCCGCCGCCGTGCGGGACGCCCTGCTGGCGCTGCCGGGCGTCGGTCCGTGGACGGCGGACACCGTGCTGATGCGCGCGCTGGGGCACGCGGACGCCTTCCTGGAGGGCGACCTCGGCGTCGCCGCCGCCGCCCGCGCGCTGGGGCTGCCGGACGGGCCGCGGGCCCTCGCCCGGCACGCGGAGCGCTGGGCGCCCCACCGCACGCACGCGGTGCAGTACCTCTGGGCGACGCTGCCGCACGCGGTCAACCGGCTGCCGGAGGACGAAGGGGCTCCCCGCGGCTGACGGGCGCACCCGTCGGCCGCGGGGAGCCCCCGAGGAGACCTCGCGTCAGATGGAGCGGAGGATCGCGACCACCTTGCCCAGCACCGTCGCCTCGTCCCCGACGATGGGCTCGAAGGCGCTGTTGCGCGGCAGCAGCCAGGTGTGCCCGTCGCGCTGGCGGAAGACCTTCACCGTCGCCTCGCCGTCGAGCATCGCTGCGACGATGTCGCCGTTCTCGGCGGTCTGCTGGGCGCGCACGACCACCCAGTCGCCGTCCATGATCGCGGCGTCGATCATCGACTCGCCGACGACCTTGAGCATGAACAGGTCGCCCTTGCCGACCAGCTGGCGGGGCAGCGGGAAGACCTCGTCGATCTGCTGCTCGGCGGTGATCGGGATGCCCGCGGCGATGCGGCCCACCAGCGGGACCATGGCCGCGTCGCCCATCGGCGCCGACTGCACCTCGGGCTCGGCGTTCGGCACGGCGATGATCACCTCGAGCGCGCGCGGGCGCTTCGGGTCGCGGCGCAGGTAGCCGGAGAGCTCCAGCTGCTTCAGCTGGTGGGTGACGCTGGACAGGGAGGCCAGCCCGACGGCATCGCCGATCTCGCGCATGCTCGGCGGGTAGCCCCGGGTGGCCACGGACCGCTGGATCGCTTCGAGGATCGCGTGCTGCTTCGGGGACAGCGACGTGCGACGGCGGGTGCCGCCCTCGGCTGCGGTCTGCTGATCGGACAAGACGTACCTCCATGCCCCTCGGGCGCGGGCGCGCGGGTCGAATGACACCGATGGTATTCGACGGCGGCGAACCGTGCAAACACGTGTTCGACGGCATCGGGCGGCTGTCCGACCCCGGCTCGAAGATGTGCTTGCCGCAGATCCCGTTCGAAGATATGTTCGATGCAGGTCAGGGGCTGGGAGGCGGGGACGATGTTCGCGGTGCAGGACGACTGGATCCAGTACGAGGGCGTGCCGGCGCGGCGTCCGGCGGTGCGCGGCGGCGCGGCGTGCGCGCAGCGGATCCCGGTGGTGCGGGCGGGTGCGGCGCGACCGAGGCCGGTCGCCGTCGCCGTGCCGGCCCGAGCGGCCGTCCCCGCCCGGCGACGCCTGCGCCTGACGCGCCGGGGCCGCATCGTGCTCGTGGTGCTGCCGGGCCTGATGGCCCTGTCCGGCGCCCTGGTCGCCGTAGCGGGGACCGGCAGCGCCCAGGCCGCGCCCGCGCAGCCGGTGACGCGCAGCGTCGTCGTCGGTTCCGGGGACACGCTGTGGTCCATCGCCGAGCGCCTGGCGCCGTCGGCCGACCCCCGCGAGGTGGTCGCCGCGCTGCAGCGGGAGAACGGGCTGCACGGCCCGGAGGTCGCCGCCGGCAGCGTGCTCCGCCTCCCCGTCGCCGGCTGACCGGGCCGCCGGGAGCGGACCGGGGGCCGTCTGCGAGAATCGTGCACGTGACCGCGCTCGCCGACCTCCCGCTGCGCGCCGA
>JAKONM010000145.1 GCA_022701925.1 Microbacteriaceae bacterium | reverse complement strand
ATGACGCCGGCGTCGGCCGCGACGAGGCCGGCGAGCATGCCCGAGGTGGTCGACTTGCCGGCGCCGTTCTCCCCGACGAGCCCCATCACGCTGCCGTGCCGCAGCAGCAGGTCCACGTGCCGCACGGCGGGGTTGCCCGCATAGCTCTTCGCCAGGCCGACGGCCCGGAGGCCCTCGCCGACGACCGGGTCCGGCCCGCTCGGCGGCACCGCTTGCACTGGGACCATCGGCCCCTCCACTTCATCGTGTCGGACTGCGATCGGGTCGGCGCGCCTCCGCGATGTGCCGCGGAGGCGCGCCGCGGAGGCCTACTGCTTGAGGCGCGGGCCGTAGAACTCGGTCGGGTCGTGGTCCGCGACGTTCTCCTCGGTCAGCAGCACGGTGTCCTGGTACTGCAGCGCCGGGATGGTGCCGTCCTTCGTGATCGCCTTGATGGCGTCCTGCACGGCCAGCCTGCCCATCTTGTAGGGCTGCTGCGCCTGCGTGGCGTCGGGCGATCCCGCCGCGATCGCGGTGAACATCGTCGGGAAGCCGTCGATGCCCACGATCTTCAGGCTGCGGCCCGCCTGCTTCGCCGCCTTCGACGCGCCGAGGGCCATCGCGTCGCTCTCCGCGAAGATCGCCTTCATGTCCGGGTTGGCCGAGATGAGGCTCTGAGCCTTGTTGAACGCCTTCGTCTCGTCCCAGTCCGCGGTCTGCGAGCCGACGATCTTGATGCCCGGGGTGGCCTTGACCGCCTTCTCCAGGCCCTCGCTGCGCTCCAGCTGGGCGGTGGAGCCCTGGATGCCGGTCAGCACCCCGACCTCGCCCGAGTTGCCGATCTGGTCGAACAGCCAGAGGGCCAGCGTGTCGGCGGCCTTCACGCTGTCGGTCGCGATGTAGGTCGTCAGCTTCGTGCCGGAGTCGGCGGTCGGCTTCTGGTCGACGCCGATGATCGGGATGCCGGCGTCGTTCAGCGCCTTCGCACCGGTGTTGGCGGCGGTCGCGTTCGTGGGGGTGAAGATCACCGCCCCCGGCTTCTGCGTGATCAGGTTCTGCACCTGGTTGACCTGCGTGGTGCCGTCGTCACCGGCCTGCTGCACGATCAGCTTGTAGCCCCTGGCCTTCGCCTCGTCCTCCATGCCGTCCACGGCGGCGATGTAGAACAGCGAGGTCTGATCGGAGATCGAGACGCCGATGGTCTTGTTGGAGGTGTCGGCCGGTGCCTTGGCCGCCTCGACGGTCGAGCTGCAGCCGGCGAGGCCCAGCGACGCGGCGACGGCGAGGGCTCCCAGGGCCAGGGCCGGCCTGCGCCGGAGGGTGGTCGAGATCATGCCTGTTCTCCTTCGAACACGGGGGCTCATGCATAAGCATTCATGCTTCTGATAAGCAGTCAATCGGAGTGTGTCATCCGTCCGAGGGCGCGTCAAGGCGACCGCGCCGTGCGCGGGACGTCGTCACCGATCTGTGACCGAGTGCACGCTCACACCCCGGCAGCCGGGCGCCGGTGCGTAAACTCGCCGTCGGCCCTCCGGGGCCGCGCCGGGCCGCAGAAACCCCGGGCTCCATTTTCAGCCGCTCCGAGCGGCCTCGCGCCGAGAGGCGTCTCTGCGGCTCGGCACCCTCGCTCGGCTCCGTCGGGACTCCGACCGAAGCAGGGCTGCGCGATCCGGCCATGATCCGACGTGACGCAATCCGGGCGTCCCGCCGCTGCGAACACCCCGTGCCGGCCGGAAGACCCGGCTCGTGGAGGGTGGTGAGGCATGCTGGTGCTCATGGAGAGCGGCGTCGGTGATGCCCTTGACGGGCTGCAGGACTCCCCGGAGGCGCGGCTGACCCGCGTCGGCGAGGGCGACCGGCAGGCGTTCGCCGCGCTGTACGACGCCACGTCCGCGCGACTGTTCGGTCTGGTCCGCCGACTGCTGGTCGACCCCGCGCAGGCGGAGGAGGTCACGCAGGAGGTCTACCTGGAGATCTGGCAGACCGCGTCGCGCTACAAGCCGGAGCGGGGCAGCGCCATCTCCTGGATGCTGACCATGGCCCACCGCCGGGCCGTCGACCGCATCCGCGCCTCCCAGGCCAGCCGCGACCGGGACGTGCGCATCGGCATCCGCGACCTCGACCGCGAGTACGACCAGGTGGCCGAGCACGTCGAGGTGCAGCTGGAGAGCGAGCGCGTGAAGCGCGCGCTGCGCAGCCTGACCGAGCTGCAGCGCCAGGCGGTCGAGCTGGCCTACTTCGGCGGCCTGAGCCACACCGAGATCTCCGCCCGGCTGCACGTGCCGGTCGGCACCGTGAAGACCCGCATCCGCGACGGCATGATCCGCCTGCGCGACACCCTGGGGGTGACCTCATGACCGCGAAGGGCGAGACCCACCTGCTCAGCGGCGCCTACGCGCTCGACGCCGTGACGCCGCAGGAGGCGCAGGCCGTCGAGGCCGCCATGCGCGACTCCGAGGAGCTGCGCGGCGAGGTCGTCGGCCTGGTCGACACCGCCGTGACCCTGGGCCTGGCGCTGCCCCCGGTCGCGCCGCCCCCGTCGATGCGCACGTCGCTGCTGGCCGCGATCGAGGGCCTGCCGCAGCTGTCCGCGGAGCAGGACGCGGAGCCGGACCACCACGCGGTCGAGCCGCAGACCGCACTGCCGGCCGG
>JAKONM010000143.1 GCA_022701925.1 Microbacteriaceae bacterium | reverse complement strand
AAGTAGCCGAGCGCCGCCTCCACCACCCGGCCGGAGGTGGTGGCGGTCACGTAGATCGTCCAGTTGGCGTAGATCAGCACGCCCGCGAGCGCGAAGAGCAGCACCGAGCGCCGGTCGCGCAGCACCTCGCGGAAGGGGCGCCAGGCCCGGGTCACGGCGATCAGCAGCGCGCAGAAGACCAGCGAGAAGACGATGCGCCAGCCGACGATCTCGAACGGGCCGGCCGGGGCCATCTGCAGGAAGTAGAGCGGCATCGCGCCCCACAGCAGGTAGGCGCCGATCCCGAACGCCAGTCCGGCGCGGGTGGAGCGGGACTCGTCGGGCACGAGGTCCGACGCTAGACCCGCCCACCGACCCCGGCCGTGCGCCGCCGGGGCGGGCCGGGGACGACGGAGGGCCCGCACCGAGCGGTGCGGGCCCTCCGGTGTCGCGGGATCGTCAGCGGACGACGACCGCCAGCACGTCGCGGGCCGAGAGGACCAGGTAGTCCTCGCCCTGCACCTTGACCTCGGTGCCGCCGTACTTGGAGTAGATCACGCGGTCGCCGACGGCGACGTCGATCGGAACGCGGTTGCCGTTGTCGTCGACGCGACCCGGGCCCACGGCGACGACCTCGCCCTCCTGGGGCTTCTCCTTCGCGGTGTCCGGGATGACCAGGCCCGAGGCCGTGGTCTGCTCCGCATCGACCTGGCTGATGACGATGCGGTCCTCGAGGGGCTTGATGGAGACCGACACGGTCCACCTGCTTTCTTGCATGGCGTTGGCGATGTTCGTAGGCGGTGCGCGGGCGGGACCCGCACGCCGAGCATGGATCCTACGCACTGGTCCTGGCACTCGTCCAATGCGAGTGCCAGCCGCGCGACGGCTACGGTGAGGCGGTGGAGCGCGCCGAGCTGGACCTCCTGCTGACGCGGCGGAGCCTCGCGGCGCTCGACGCGGAGACCGCGCTCGAGGGCCCCGTGGACCCGTTCGCCCGGTCGGCGGCGCTGCGGGCGGCCGGGTTCGGGCCGGCCGAGACCGCCGCCCTGCTGACGCAGGCCGACCTGCGCCGTCGTGCGGTCAAGAAGTTCGGCCCCTTCGCGGCGGGCATGCTCTTCACCCGCGCCGGGCTCGAGCAGGCCACGCGGCTCGAGATCGCGGCGCAGCACGCCGGCCGCGTGCGGGCCGCCGGCTTCACCGCCGTGGCCGACCTGGGCTGCGGCATCGGAGGCGACGCGATGGCGTTCGCGGGGCTCGACCTCGACGTGCTGGCCGTCGAGCGCGACGAGGTCGTGGCCGCGGTCGCCGGCTTCAACCTGGCGTCGCTGCCGAGCGCGACCGTGCAGGTCGGGGACGCGGAGGCGGTCGCGGCGCCGGGCGGCAGCGCGGTGTGGCTCGACCCGGCCCGGCGCACGGCCGGGCACTCCGGCACCCGGCGGGTGGGCGCGCACGCCTGGTCCCCCTCCCTCGACTTCGCGCTGGCCACCGCCGCATCGCGGTCGACCGGCGTGAAGCTCTCCCCCGCGCTGGACCAGGAGGCGATCCCGGACGACGTGGAGGCGCAGTGGGTGTCGAGCCGGGGCGAGACGGCCGAGCTGGTGCTGTGGTCCGGCGGGCTGGCGCGCACCGGGGTGCGGCGCAGCGCGCTGGTGGTGGGGCCGGACGGGGCGGCGGAGCTGACGGCGGCGGCGCCCGCCGGGGACGAGCCCCCCGGGCCGCTGGGCTCGCACCTGCACGAGCCGGACGGCGCGGTGATCCGGGCGCGGCTGCTGGGCGACCTGGCGAGGGCGACCGGCACGCGCCCGGTCGGCCCCGGCATCGCCTACCTGACCGGCGACGGGGCGGTCGAGTCGCCGTTCCTCACCTCGTTCCGCATCGACGAGGTGCTGCCGCTCGACCGGCAGCGCGTCGCGAAGGCGCTGCGCGCGCGGGGCGTCGGGCGCCTGGAGGTGAAGAAGCGCGGGGTCGACCTCGACCCCGCGGCCTTTCGGAAGTCGCTCGCGCTGCGCGGCGACGGCGAGGCCGTGCTGGTGGCGACCCGCGGCGCGGACCGCCGGATCGCGCTGATCTGCAGCCGGGAGGGCTGATCAGCGCGGCAGGGTCGCGGCGACCACGCCGAACCAGCTGAGCACGATCGCGGCGAGGGCCGCGAGCCAGACGACGACGAACAGGGCGATGACGCCGGTGAAGACCCAGCCCAGCACGGCCGCGGCGAGCGCGAGGCCGTGCCCCTGCTCGCCCGTGCGGCGGATCTGCGCCATGGCGATGTGGCCGCAGGCGATCGCGCCGGGCGGGACCACGAAGGCCAGGACGAACCCGATGATCGCCAGCGCGTTCCAGGGCGTCGCGGGCGGCACCTGCTCGGGGCGGACCGGTGGTGCCGGCACCGCCCCGAGCGGATCGCTCACGGGCTGGAGGTGATCGCGCCCGAGTTCACCGCGGCCGCGATCAGCGCGACGTAGGCGATGGTGATGATGATGCCGAGCACCGTCAGCACGTAGCCGATGACGGTGCCGGCCAGGGCGAGGCCGCGACCGTTCTCGCCGGTGCGCTTGATCTGGCTGAGCGCGATGTGGCCGCAGATGATGCCGCCGATCGGCACGACGATGCCGAGGATCAGCGCGACGATCGCGAGGGTGTTGGTGCGGCCCTGCGGGGACGGGGCACCGGTGTACGGCGATGCCGAGGGCGGGGTGGGCTGGTAGTCGCTCATGGTTTCCTCACAGGTCGGCGATGCGGCAATCGTGGCAGCGCCCGCGGAGGGGTGTCAACGCGGCTCGGACCCCCTCTCAGGGGATCCCCCGCGCGGGCGCGGCTCAGCGCATCGCGGCGAGGGCCACCGGCAGGGTGGAGTCGACGCCGAAGCCCGCGGGGCTCGGCGCGGCGCCGGCCTCGACCAGCCGGGCGCCGAGCCCCGCGATCATCGCGCCGTTGTCCGTGCAGAGGTCGAGCGGCGGGATCCGCAGCGCCACGCCGGCGGCGGCCGCCCGGGCGGCGGCGACCTCGCGCAGCCGCCGGTTCGCCACCACCCCGCCGCCGAGCAGCAGACGGGGCGTGCCGGTGGCGTCGCAGGCGTCCAGTGCCTTCGTGACCAGCACGTCGACCACGGCCTCGCGGAACGACGCCGCGACGTCCGACGTGGCCGGCTGCTCGCCCCGCGCCCGGGCCTGCTCGACGTGCCGGGCGACCGCCGTCTTCAGCCCGGAGAAGGAGAAGTCGAAGCGGTGGGCGGCCCGGTCCTTGGGCGCGGAGAGCCCCCGGGGGAAGCGGACGGCCGACGGGTCGCCGTCCGCGGCCGCCCGGTCGATGGAGGGCCCGCCCGGGTACGCGAGCCCCAGCAGACGGGCCGTCTTGTCGAAGGCCTCCCCCGCCGCGTCGTCCAGCGTCTCGCCCAGCTGCTCCACGTCGTCCAGCAGGTCGCGCACGAGCAGCAGCGAGGTGTGCCCGCCGGACACGAGCAGGGCGACCGTCGGCAGCCCGTCCGGGCGCGGCTCCGCCCCGCGCGCGTGCAGGGTGTCGGCGGCGACGTGCCCCACCAGGTGGTTGACCCCGAACAGCGGCAGCCCGGTCGCCGCGGCGAGCCCCTTCGCCGCCCCCACACCGACCATCAGGGCGCCGGCGAGGCCCGGCCCGGCCGTCACGGCGATCGCGTCCAGGTCGCCGAGGCCGACCCCCGCCTCCGCGAGCGCGGCGCGCAGCGTCGGGCCGACGGCCTCCAGGTGCGCGCGGGCCGCGATCTCCGGCACCACGCCGCCGTAGCGGGCCTGCTCGTCCATCGAGCTGGCGATGGCGTTCGCCAGCACCTCGCGCCCGCGGACGACCCCGACGCCGGTCTCGTCGCAGCTGGTCTCGACACCGAGCACGAGCGGCCCGCTCACGGGACCTCCTCCAGGTCCAGCCGCATCACGATCGCGTCGACCCCGTCCGGCTGGTAGTACCGCGGCCGGCGGCCGACGATCCCGAACCCCCGGGTCTCGTAGAGGCGCTGCGCCACCGGGTTGTCCGCCCGCACCTCGAGGAAGACGCGGTGCGCCCGGCGCTCGCGCGCCACCGACACCATGCGCTCGAGCAGCGCGGCTCCCGTGCCCTCGCCGCGCGCCCCGGCTGCGACCGCGATGGTCAGCACGTCCGCGTCCCCGCTGCCGGCCGGGGCCAGCACGGCGCCGTAGCCGACCACGCCCCGCTCGTCCTCAGCCACGAAGGCGTCGCCGTCGCGCAGGGCGTCCCGCATCATCGACTCCGACCAGGCGTCGGAGGGGAAGCTGTCGCGCTCGATCCTCATCACGTCCGCCAGGTCCTCCGCGGCCGCGTCGCGCACCGGCGCGCTCACCCCAGCACCCGCTTCGGGGTCGAGAGGGTCACGTCGGGGCTGCGCAGGTAGCGGGCGTCCGGCCGCTCCAGCGGCAGGCCGGCCGTGCGGCGCAGCGCTGCGATGCGGCCGACGAGCGCGGCGTCGACCGCGCCCTCCGCGGCGGGCAGCCGCGGCACGCGGTCCGCCGGGCCGACCTGGGGCTCGCCGTCGCGCTGCGGCAGCCCGGCGGCGTCGAGGGCCCGGTAGACCGTCGCGAAGCGCTCGCGGCGCTTCGCGTCCGTCAGCACGACCAGGGGCAGGGTCGCGCCGTCCTCGACCGCGGCGAGCGCCAGGGCGTCGTGGCTGAGCACCGGCAGCTCCGGCACGCCGAGGGCGAAGGCGGCGGCCCGCGCGGCGGCCATGCCGACGCGCAGCCCGGTGTAGGGCCCGGGACCGACGCCGACCGCGACGCCCGTCAGCTCGGACCGGTCCACGCCCTCCAGCACCTGCAGCAGCAGCGGCCCGATCGACTCCGCGTGGGCACGGGGGTCGTCGCTGGACGCCGCGGCGAGGGTCGCACCCGCGTCGTCGACCAGCGCGACGGAGGTCGCGCCCGAGGTGTCGACCGCCAGCAGCACCCCGCAAGCCTAGGAGCGGGCGGAGCGCCTCAGAGGTCGATCGACGCCCAGCGGGGTCCGGAGCCGCGCAGCTCGACCTCGCGGACGTCGTCGGGGCGGCGCTCGATCCGCACCTCGAGCACGGAGTCGGCGATGCCGTCGACCAGGCCGGCGCCCCACTCCACGACGACCGCGGAGCCCTCGAAGTCCAGGTCCAGGTCGTCCAGCTCGGCCGGCGAGGACAGCCGGTAGGCGTCCACGTGGACGAGCGGCGCCCCGCCCACCAGGGAGGGGTGCGTGCGGGCCAGCACGAAGGTGGGGCTGCTGACCGGGCCGCGCACGCCCAGGCCCTCGCCGATGCCGGCGCTGAGCACGGTCTTGCCCGCGCCGAGCGGTCCGGTGAGCACCAGCAGGTCGCCGGCCCGCAGCCCGCCGCCGATGCGCACGCCGAGGTCCCGCATGGCGTCGGCGGTCGGCACGAGCAGCCGCCGGTTCACGCCGTCCGCCGCTCCACCCGGGGGCCGATGCGCGTGACGATCTCGTAGTCGATCGTCCCCGCCCACCGCGCCCACTCCGCCGCGGAGGGGGCCCCGGTGGCCGGGTCCCCGAACAGCACGACCTCGTCGCCCGTCCCGACCTCGTCGTCGCCGAGGTCGACCAGGAACTGGTCCATGGCGATGCGCCCCCGCACCGGTCGCCGCCGGCCGCGCACCAGCACCTCGGCGCGGTTCGACGCGGCCCGCGGCACGCCGTCGGCGTAGCCCATGGGCACCAGGGCCAGCGTCGTCGCCGCCGCCGCCCGCCAGGTGTGGTCGTAGGAGACCCCGGTGCCCGGCGGGACCCGCCGCACGGCCGCGACCTCGGTCGTCAGCGTCATCGCCGGCACGAGGCCGAGCGGCGCGCTCTCGCCCAGCCCGTCCGGCGCCAGCCCGTAGACCCCGATGCCGCACCGCACCATCGTGCGCCGCGACTGGTCCCGCGTCATCGCAGCGGCCGTGCTGGCGAGGTGCAGCAGCGCGGGGTCCAGCCCCGCCGCCCGCGCCCGCGCCACCCCGTCGTCGAACCGCGCCTCGGCCAGCGCGTCCTCGTGGTCGGAGGTGTTCGCCAGGTGGCTGAACAGCCCGCGCACGCGGAGGCGCCCCTCGCGCTGCAGGCGCGCGGCGAGCGCGAAGACCCCGTCCCAGTGCTCCGGGGCGACGCCGTTGCGGGAGAGGCCCGTGTCCAGCTTCAGCTGCACGGCCGCGCCGGGAGCGGTCGCCGCCACCCGCTCCAGCTGCCGGGCGCTGGAGACGCCGAGGTCGATCCCCACCGCGGCCACCGGCCCGAAGTCCGCCTCCGTGTGCAGGATCCAGGCCAGCACGGGCGCCTCGACGCCGGCCGCCCGCAGCCGCAGCGCCTCCTCCGGGTCGGCCGTGCCCAGCCAGGTCGCGCCGCCCGCGAGCGCCGCCCGCGCGGCCCCGACCATGCCGTGCCCGTAGCCGTCCGCCTTCACCACGGCCATGAACTCGCGGGTGCCCGCCGTGCGCCGCAGACGCCGCACGTTGGCCGCGATCGCGGCGGCGTCGACCCGGGCGATCCGCACCGGCGCCGCGGTCACGCGCCCTCCAGCACCACGAAGGCGCTCGCGATGCCGGCGTCGTGGCTGAGGGAGAGGTGCGTCGCGACGACCCCCATCGACTCCAGCCGCGCCGCGACCGGCCCCGAGACCACGAGCAGCGGGCGGCGGGAGGCGTCGCTCTTCACGACCATGTCGTGCCAGGTGAACCCGGTGGAGTCGCCCGACGCCTTGATCAGCGCCTCCTTCGCCGCGAAGCGCGCGGCCAGCGACGACAGGGGCAGGTCGCGCTCCGACCGTGCGAACAGCCGGTCGCGCAGCGGAGGCGTGCGCTCCAGCGACCGGCCGAAGCGGGCGATGTCCACCACGTCCACGCCGATGCCCAGGATCATGCGCCGGTCCTCACTCCACCGTGACCGACTTCGCCAGGTTGCGCGGCTGGTCGACGTCCAGGCCCTTGGCGGCGGCCAGCTCCATCGCGAACTGCTGCAGCAGCGCGACGGCGAGCAGCGGCTCGAACATCGTGCCGGCCAGCGGGATGCGCAGCACCTCGTCGGCGTACGGCAGCACCGCCACGTCGCCCTCCTCCGCGATCGCCAGCACGTAGGCGCCGCGGGCGCGGATCTCCTGGATGTTCGAGACGACCTTGGGGTGCAGGCTCGAGGTGTCCCGCGGGCTCGGCACGATCACGAAGACGCGCTGGCCCGGCTCGATCAGCGCGATCGGCCCGTGCTTCAGCTCCCCGGCGGCGAAGCCCTCGGCGTGGATGTAGGCCAGCTCCTTCAGCTTCAGCGCGCCCTCGAGCGCCACCGGGTAGCCGACGTGGCGGCCGAGGAACAGCACGCTGCGGGTGTCCGACATCTGCCGGGCCATCTCCCGGACCTCGTCGCCCTGGGTCAGCACCTGGCGCAGCTTCTCCGGCAGCGCCTGCAGCTCCGCCACCATCGCGCGCGACTCGCCGTCCGGCAGGACGCCCCGCACGCGACCGAGGTGCAGCCCGAACAGGTACAGCGCCACCGCCTGCGCGGTGAAGGCCTTCGTGGAGGCGACGGCGACCTCCGGCCCCGCCCGCGTGTACAGCACGGCGTCCGACTCGCGGGGGATGGTCGAGCCCTGGGTGTTGCAGATCGACAGCGTGCGGGCGCCGCGCTCGCGCGCGTACTTGACGGCCATCAGGGTGTCCATCGTCTCGCCGGACTGGCTGATGGAGGCGACCAGCGTGTTCGGCCCGAGCACCGGGTCGCGGTAGCGGAACTCGTGGGCCAGCTCGACCTCGACCGGCACGCCAGCCCACTTCTCGATCGTGTACTTGCCGAGCAGCCCGGAGTAGGCGCTCGTGCCGGCGCCCAGCAGCACGATGCGGTCCACCGACCGCAGCACGTCGTCGGGGAAGCCGCCCCCGATCTCGTCCAGCACCACCAGGCCGTCGTGCACCCGGCCGAGCAGGGTCTGCTCCAGCGCCTCCGGCTCCTCGCTGATCTCCTTGGCCATGAAGCTGGACCAGCCGCCCTTCTCGGCGGCGGCCGCGTCCCACGCGACCTCGTACTCCTCGCCCTGCACGGGCTCGCCGTCGAAGGTGGTCAGCTCGATGCCGTCCGGGCGGATGGCGACGATCTGGTCCTGCCCGATGGCCATCGCGCGGCGGGTGTACTGCACGAAGGCGGCGACGTCCGACCCGAGGAACTGCTCCCCCTCCCCCAGACCGACGACCAGCGGGGAGTTGCGGCGGGCGCCGACCACGAGGCCCGGCTCGTCCGCGTGCACGGCCAGCAGCGTGAAGGCGCCGTGCAGCCGGCCGACGACGGCGCGGAAGGCGCTGAGCAGGTCCTTCGTGCGGCCGAACTCGCGGCCGAGCAGCAGCGCCGCGACCTCGGTGTCGGTCTCGCTCGTGAACTCGGCGCCCTCGGCGAGCAGCTCCTCCTTGAGCGGGGCGAAGTTCTCGATGATGCCGTTGTGGATGAGGGCCAGCCGGCCGTCGTCGCCCAGGTGCGGGTGCGCGTTCCCGTCGGTGGGCCCGCCGTGCGTGGCCCAGCGGGTGTGGCCGATCCCGGTGGCCGACTGCGGCATCGGGCTGCGCTGCAGGTCCCGCTCGAGCACCCCCAGCTTGCCCGCGCGCTTGTGCACGGCCAAGGAGCCGTCGGGCGTGATCACCGCGACGCCCGCCGAGTCGTACCCGCGGTACTCCAGCCGCTTCAAGCCGCCGACGAGCACGTCGGTCGCATCGCGTGGGCCTGCATATCCGACGATTCCGCACATCGGACGCGAGTGTATCCGCCGGTCCGCGCCGCGGTCGGGCGGCGCACGACGGGCCCTCACTACGCTCGGCGGGTGACGGATCGCACCGCTGGCCAGGCGGGACACGCGCCCAGCCCGTTCGTCGAGATCGAGCGCGCGGCGTGGGCGGCCCTGGCGGCGGGCATCCCGCAGCCGCTCTCGGAGCGCGAGCTGCAGCACCTGGCGGGCCTGGACGAGCCCCTGGACGCCCGCGAGGTGGCGGAGGTCTACCTGCCGCTCAGCCGCCTGCTGAACCTCTACGCGACGGGCGCCAGGCAGCTGCACGCGCGCACCAGCGCCTTCCTCGGCACCCGGTCGGCGACGACGCCGTTCGTGATCGGGGTCGCCGGGTCGGTCGCCGTGGGCAAGTCGACGGTCGCGCGCCTGCTGCGCGAGCTGCTGGCGCGGTGGGACGACACCCCCAAGGTGGCGCTGGTGCCCACCGACGGGTTCCTGCTGCCGAACGCCGAGCTGGAGCGCCGAGGCCTGCTGGGGCGCAAGGGGTTCCCCGAGTCCTACGACCGGCGGGCCCTGCTGCGCTTCGTCACCGCGGTCAAGAGCGGCGCGGAGGAGGTGCGGGCGCCCTTCTACTCGCACGAGCGGTACGACATCGTGCCGGGCGCGGAGGTCGTGGTGCACCGCCCGGACATCCTCATCGTCGAGGGGCTGAACGTGCTGCAGCCCGCCCAGGGCAACGGGCTGGCGGTCAGCGACCTGTTCGACTTCGGCGTCTACGTCGACGCCCGCACCAGCGACATCGCCGAGTGGTACGTCAGCCGCTTCCGCAGCCTGCAGACCGGCGCCTTCGCCTCGCCCGACTCCTACTTCCACCGCTTCGCGGCGCTGACGCCGGAGCAGGCGCGCACCACCGCCTCGGACATCTGGGCGGAGATCAACGAGCCGAACCTGCGGCAGAACATCCTGCCGACCCGCTCGCGGGCGACGCTGGTGCTGAAGAAGGCGGAGGACCACGCGGTGCGGTCCGTCCTGCTGCGCAAGATCTGAGCGGCGGCGCTCAGCGGCGGAAGGCCGCCTGCACGGCGCCGACGGCGGCGCCGATCAGCAGCACGAGGCCGCACACGTAGACGCCGCTGGAGGCGATCACCAGCAGGTTCAGCCCGATCGCGCCGGGCGGGGCGATCACGCCGGTGAAGGTCGGATCGGCCGCCGCCTTCGCCGCGGCGGTCGTCGAGAGGAACAGCCAGGCGCCGAGGATCGTCGCGGCCAGCCCGACGACCGCCAGCAGCCCCCGGTGCAGCGGCTGCGGCCGCTCGCGCGCGACGCGGTAGGTCAGCGTGCCGAGCCGGATCCAGCCGATGGTCATGGCGAAGCTGATGAGGCCGACCACGATCGGCTGCTGCACGACCAGGACGGCGAGCACGACCTGGGGCACGATGAGCGCCGCGCCGATCGCGAGCGCCCAGGGGTGCCGCAGGCGCGGGACCGGTGAGGCGGCGGTGCTCACGCGCCCGGGGCCAGGGCCAGCCGCATGCGCACGACCTCCGCGAGGGAGTCGGCGACCCGCCGGGCGGTCTCCGGCTCGGAGGCCTCCACCATCACGCGCACGACCTGCTCGGTGCCGGAGGGCCGCAGCAGGACGCGTCCGGAGGCGCCCAGGTGCTCCTCCGCCTGCGCGACCGCGGCCAGCACGCCCGCGTCGTCGGCCCGCGCGCGGTCGACGTCCCGCACGTTGATCAGCACCTGCGGGTAGATCGGGACGTCGCCCGCCAGCGCGGCCAGCGAACGGCCCGTCCGGGCGATCTCGGCCATCAGGTGCAGGCCGGTCAGCACGCCGTCGCCCGTCGTCGCGAAGTCGCTCATGATCACGTGGCCCGACTGCTCGCCGCCCAGCGACAGGTTCTTCGCGCCCAGCTCCTCCAGCACGTAGCGGTCGCCCACGCGGGTCTGCAGCACGGTGATGCCGGCGTCCTCCATCGCGCGGTGCAGGCCGATGTTGCTCATCACCGTCGTGACCAGCGTCCGCTCCCGCAGCACGCCGCGGTCGAGCATCGACTTGGCCAGGATCGCCATGATGCGGTCGCCGTCGACGACCGCGCCCGCGGCGTCCACCGCCAGGCAGCGGTCGGCGTCGCCGTCGTGCGCGATGCCCGCGTCGGCGCCGGCCGCGAGCACGGCCTCCTGCAGCCGGCCCAGGTGGGTGGAGCCGACGCCGTCGTTGATGTTCATGCCGTCGGGCTCGTTGCCGATGGTCACGACCTCGGCGCCCGCCAGGTGGAAGACCTCGGGCGAGACGCCGGCCGCGGCGCCGTTCGCGCAGTCGAGCACCACCTTCAGCCCGTCGAGCCGGGCCGGCATCGACTCGATCAGGTGGACCACGTAGCGGTCCTCCGCGTCGGCGAAGCGCTGGATGCGGCCGACCTCGCCGGCCAGGGGCGCCAGCGGCGCCAGCCGCATGGCCGCCTCGATGCGGTCCTCGACCTCGTCGGGCAGCTTCGTGCCGCCGGCGGCGAAGATCTTGATGCCGTTGTCGGGCGCCGGGTTGTGCGAGGCGGAGATCATGACGCCGAAGTCGGCGCCGATGTCCGCGATCAGGAACGCGGCGGCGGGGGTCGGGATGACTCCCGCGTCGAGCACGTCGACGCCCGAGCCGGCCAGGCCCGCCGCGACCGCCGCGGAGATGAACTCCCCGGAGATGC
This sequence comes from Microbacteriaceae bacterium, assembly GCA_022701925.1. Classification (GTDB taxonomy): domain Bacteria; phylum Actinomycetota; class Actinomycetes; order Actinomycetales; family Microbacteriaceae; genus Amnibacterium. Next base: position 8,876 of record JAKONM010000143.1, on the reverse strand, counting down.
GCGGGTCGCGGGCCAGCACGGCGCGCGGGCGACGACCCTCGGAACGAGGACCGTCGCCCAGCACGTGCGCGGTGGCCTGGGCGAGCGACATCGCCAGGTGCGGCGTGACCTCGCGATTCGCGAGACCGCGCACACCATCGGTGCCGAAGAGCCGTGCCATCGCGCGGTGGTGCGTCAGCGCGTCAGCGCTTGGAGAACTGCGGCGCCTTGCGGGCCTTCTTCAGACCGGCCTTCTTGCGCTCCTTGACCCGCGCGTCGCGGCTCAGGAAGCCCGCCTTCTTCAGGTCGGCGCGGTTGTTCTCCTCGTCGATCTGGTTCAGCGAGCGCGCGATGCCCAGGCGCAGCGCACCGGCCTGGCCGGAGGGGCCGCCGCCGGAGATCTTGGCGATGACGTCGTACGCGCCGCCCAGCTGCAGGATCGTGAAGGGGTCGTTGATCAGCTGCTGGTGCAGCTTGTTCGGGAAGTAGTCCTCGAACGTGCGCCCGTTGACCGTGATCGTGCCGCTGCCCGGGATGACCCGGACGCGGGCGATGGCCTGCTTGCGGCGACCGACGGCCGCCCCGGGGACGGTCAGCGGCGGGCGGTCGACGGCGGCCGCGGGGGCCGGCGTGGACTCGGTGGAGAAGCTCGTGGGGGTGTCGACGGAGTCGGCGATGCTTGCCATGTCTCTTCGCTCGTTCTCTTCCGGGGCCCTACTGGGCGACCTGGGTCAGGGTGTAGGGCGTGGGCTGCTGCGCGGCGTGCGGGTGCTCCCCGCCGGCGTAGACCTTCAGCTTCTTGATCTGCGCGCGGCCCAGCGAGTTCTTCGGCAGCATGCCGCGGATCGCCTTCTCGACCGTGCGGGCGGGCTGCTTCTCGAGCAGCTCGGAGTAGTTCGTCGCCGTCAGGCCGCCCGGGTAGCCGGAGTGGCGGTAGGCCATCTTCTTCTCGTTCTTCGACCCGGTCAGCACGACCTTGTCGGCGTTCACGATGATGACGAAGTCGCCGCTGTCGAGGTGCGGCGCGAAGGTCGCCTTGTGCTTGCCGCGCAGCAGGGCCGCTGCGTGGCTCGCCAGGCGGCCCAGGACGATGTCGGTGGCGTCGATGACGACCCAGTCGTGGGTGATCTCGGCAGCCTTGGGGCTGTAGGTGCGCGTCACGGTGTCACGCTTTCTGTTCGAGGTGGTCGTGTGATCCCGCTCCGGTGCCCGTTCCATGGTCGCCGTGAGGAACCGGAACGAGCGGGTGGAGGGCTCGAGTCCGCGACGCGAGCGTTCGCGGGCGGACCGATCCACTGTAGCGGACGGCGGAGCGGCCCGCAGCCGCGGGCGCCGTCCCGTCAGACCGCCTCCCTGCGGGCCCTGGCGCGCTCCGCCTGCGCGGCCAGGCCGTCCTCGGCCGGGTACCCGACCTCCACCAGCGTCAGGCCGTGCGCGGGCGCCAGCGCGAACTCCCCCGACCGGGAGGACGCGACCAGCAGCTCGCCGATGCGCCCGGGCGGCAGGCGCCCGACCCCGACCGCGAGCCCCGCGCCGACGAGCGCCCGCACCATGTGGTGGCAGAAGGCGTCGGCCAGCACCTCCGCCACCAGCACGCCCCGCTCCCGGCGCCAGGCGAACGAGCGGAGGTCGCGCACGGTCGTGGCACCGGGCCTCGGCCGGCAGAAGGCCGCGAAGTCGTGCAGGCCGGCGACGTCGGCGAACGCCTCCTGGATCGCCCGGTCGTCCAGCGGGCGCGGGTGGTGCAGCGTGCGGGCCCGCTGCAGCGGGTCGTGCAGCTCGAGCCGGTCCGCGACCCGGTAGCGGTAGCGCCGGAACACCGCGGAGAAGCGGGCGTCGAAGTCCCGGGGGGCGATGGACGCGCGGTGCACCACGAGGTCGGCCCCGACCATGCCGGTCAGCCGCCGCGCGACCGCGTCGACCCCGCCCCCGCGGCCGGCGAGCGCGGCGAGCTGCAGGCGGGTCAGGTCGACGTGCGCGACCTGACCGCTCGCGTGCACCCCGGCGTCGGTGCGGCCGGCGACGACCAGCCGGGGCGGCTCCTGGCCCGCCCGTCCGGTGGCGGTCGCCAGCGCCTCCTCGAGCACGCCCTGCACCGTCCGCCGCCCGGGCTGCGCCGCCCAGCCGGAGAAGTCGGTGCCGTCGTACGCGAGGTCCAGTCGCACCCGCACGCCGCCGCCGTCCTCCACGGACCCCATGCTGCCGCCTCGGGAGCACCGCGCCGGGCAGGATGAGCGCATGGACACCGTCGACGCCTCCATCGAGCCGATGCTCGCCAAGGCGGTGACCGGCGTCCCCGCCACCGCCCCGGGAGGCGGCGGGCTGCTCTACGAACCGAAGTGGGACGGGTTCCGGGGCGTCGTCGCCTTCGACGGCGAGCGGATCGAGATCGGCAGCCGCGGCGGGAAGCGCCTGACGCGCTACTTCCCCGAGCTGGAGCGGGGGCTGGCCGCCGCCCTGCCCGGCCCCTGCGTGCTGGACGGCGAGGTCGTGGTGCCGAGCGGCGAGCCGGGCGCGCAGCGGCTCGACTGGGAGGCGCTGTCGCAGCGCATCCATCCCGCCACGACCCGGATCGCGAAGCTGTCCAAGGAGACCCCGGCCCGCTTCGTGGCCTTCGACCTGCTGGCGCAGGACGGCGAGTCCCTGCTCGACATCCCCTTCGGCGAGCGCCGCCGCCGCCTCGAGGCGCTGCTCCCCGCCCCGCTCGACCCGCTGTCGATCACCCGCGTGACCGACGACCCCGCCACCGCCGAGCGCTGGCTCGCGGAGTTCGAGGGCGCCGGCCTCGACGGCGTGGTGGCGAAGCCGGTGGACGCGCCCTACTCCCCCGGCAAGCGCACGATGCTGAAGGTCAAGCACCACCGCACCGCGGACGTGGTCGTGACGGGCTACCGCGTGCACGCCTCCGGGCACGGCGTGGGGTCGCTGCTGGTGTCGCTGCACGACGCCGACGGGGTGCTGCGGCAGATCGGCGGCATCTCCGCGTTCACCCAGAAGGTGCGGGACGAGCTGGTCGACGAGCTGGACCCGATCGCGGAGCGGGACGAGCACGGCGAGCCGCTGCGCGGGCGCAGCGACCGCAACCGGTTCTCCTCCAACAAGGACACCTCGTACGTGCTGCTGCGCCCCGAGCGCGTCGTCGAGGTGCGCTACGACCAGATGGAGGGCGACCGCTTCCGGCACACGGTGCAGTTCGAGCGCTGGCGCCCCGACCGCGACCCGAGGTCCTGCACCTTCGACCAGCTGGAGGTCGTGCACGCCTACGACCTGGGCGCAGTGCTGCTCTCCTAGCCGCCGCGCCGCGGGCGTTGCAGCAGGGCGACTCGCGCCTCGACCGCTACTCGATCCTCCTGCCGTGCTCGTCCCAGTTGTCCGCGACCTTCTTGCTCGGCTGCACGCGGGGCGGCTCGCCCGGCATCTTCGGGTAGTCGGGCGGGAAGTTCAGCTCGCCGCCGGGCAGCCGCTCCCACAGCTCGAGCAGGGGGTCGAGGGAGTGCGCCACGTCGTCGATCTCGGCCCACGGGTCCCCCTGCCGCAGCAGCCCCGGCACCGTGAAGAGGTTCAGGGAGCGCGGGTCGTCGATCTCGGCCAGGGCCTCCCACGACAGCGGGGTGGAGACGGGCGCGCCGGGCCGGGGACGCAGGCTCCACGCCCCCGCGATCGTGCGGTCGCGGTTGTTCTGGTTGAAGTCGACGAAGAGCCGCTCGCCGCGCTCCTCCTTCCACCAGGCCGTGGTGACGCCGTCGTCCAGCCGCTCGAGCTCGCGGCCGAGCCCGATGGCCGCGTGCCGCACCTCCTCGAACGTCCACCGCGGCTCGATGCGGACGTAGACGTGCACGCCGCGGTTCCCGCTGGTCTTCGCGAAGGCGCGGACGCCGAGCCCCGCGAGCACGTCGCGGGCCAGCAGCGCCACCCGACGGGCCTCCGCGAAGCCCGTGCCGGGCTGGGGGTCCAGGTCGATGCGCAGCTCGTCGGGGTGCTCCACGTCGGCGGCGCGCACGGCCCACGGGTGCAGGGTGAGGGCCCCCATCTGCGCGGCCCACACGGCCGCCGCCGGCTCGGCGAGGGTCAGCTCGTCGATCGGCCGCCCGTTCGGCGACGACACCCGGGTCGTGCGGATCCACTCCGGCGCGCCCTTCGGCAGCCGCTTCGAGTAGAAGCCCTCCCCGTTCTGCGGCTGCCCGTTCGCGGCCGTCGAGAGCGTCATGCCCTCGCGCCACCCCGAGGGCCATCGCTCCAGCGCCACCGGACGGTCGCGGCACGCCCTCATGAGCCCCTCGCCCACGGCGGCGAAGTACTCGCACACCTGCAGCTTGGTGACCTCGGGGGTGCGGTCGGTCGCCTCGTAGACCACCCGGTCCGGGCTCGACACCCGCACCTCCCGCAGTCCGTCGGGGCCGGGCACCTCCACGATCGTCGCCTTCGTCGCCACGGCCCCATCCTCCCGGGAACGACGGAGGGCCGCACCCCTCACGGGATGCGGCCCTCGTCGCGACGCGGATCGTCAGCGCGTGACGGTCGGCTCGGCGTCGTCGTCCGGCTTCGGCTCGCCCTCGGCCGGGCCCTCGACGGGCTCGGTGCCCTCGGCCGTCTCGGCGGCGTCCGCCTCGACCTGCTCGGAGGAGGAGGTCGACCGCTCCGACTCGACCGGGGTCGACTCCTCGACGGTGTTCGTCTCCTCGACCGGCACCTCGTCACCGGCCGGCGCGGCGGCGGCGGCCGGGGCGCTGGAGGTGCGGGTGGCGCTGCGCTTCGGCGTCACCGGGTCGAGCACCAGCTCGATGACGGCCATGGGGGCGTTGTCGCCCTTGCGGTAGCCCGTCTTCACGATGCGGGTGTAGCCGCCCTGACGCTCGGCGACCAGCGGCGCGATCTCGGTGAAGAGCTCGTGCACCACGGTCTTGTCGCCGATCGAGCGCATGACGCGGCGGCGGGAGTGCAGGTCGCCGCGCTTGGCGAAGGTGACCAGCCGCTCGGCGACGGGACGCAGACGTCGGGCCTTGGCCTCCGTCGTCTGGATGGAACGGTGCTCGAACAGCTGCGAGGCCAGCTGCGCCAGCAGCAGGCGCTCGTGCGCCGGTCCGCTTCCGAGGCGGGGGCCCTTGGCGGGTCTGGGCATGGTCAGTTCTCCTCGTCGTCGTAGCCGGAGTAGAAGTGCGTGCCGTCGAAGCCGGGCACGGCGTCCTTGAGGGACAGGCCGAGCTCGACGAGCTTGTCCTTGACCTCGTCGACCGACTTCTGACCGAAGTTGCGGATGTTCATCAGCTGGGTCTCCGACAGGGAGACCAGCTCGCTCACCGTGTTGATGCCCTCGCGCTTGAGGCAGTTGTAGGACCGGACGGACAGGTCCAGGTCCTCGATCGGCATCGACAGCTCGGAGGACACCAGCTGGTCGACCGGCGCCGGGCCGATCTCGATGCCCTCGGCGGCGGTGTTCAGCTCGCGCGCCAGGCCGAACAGCTCGGTCAGCGTGCGACCGGCGGACGCGATCGCGTCACGCGGCGTGATCGCGGGCTTGGTCTCGACGTCGACCACCAGGCGGTCGAAGTCCGTGCGCTCGCCGGCGCGGGTGGCCTCGACGCGGTAGGTGACCTTGAGGACCGGGGAGTAGATCGAGTCGACGGGGATCTGGCCGGCCTCGCTGAACTCGCTGCGGTTCTGCGTCGCGGAGACGTAGCCGCGGCCGCGCTCGACGGTCAGCTCCAGGTCGAAGCGGGCCGACTCGTTCAGCGTCGCGATCAGCAGGTCCGGGTTGTGGATCTCCACGCCCGCGGGCGCCGAGACGTCGGCGGCCGTGACCGGGCCCTCGCTCTGCTTGCGCAGGTAGGCGGTGATGGGCTCGTCGTGCTCGGACGACACGACCAGCTGCTTGATGTTCAGGATGATCTCGGTGACGTCCTCCTTCACACCGGGGATCGTCGAGAACTCGTGCTGCACGCCCTCGAGGCGGATCGAGGTGACGGCCGCTCCCGGGATCGACGAGAGCAGGGTGCGGCGCAGGGAGTTGCCGAGCGTGTAGCCGAAGCCCGGCTCGAGCGGCTCGATGACGAACCGCGAGCGGTGCTCGCTGATCGGCTCCTCGGCGAGGGTGGGGCGCTGTGCGATGAGCACGGTGATGTCCTTCCGGCGTCCGACATATGACGCACAAGGGGTTTTCTAGGTCGTGGGTGGATCGGGTTCCCGGGGATCGCGGATCAGGAGACCCGGGGCGCACTCGGCCGTCGGCCGGCGCTGCACCCGGATCCCCTGATCCGCGCCCGCGTCAGACGCGGCGGCGCTTGGGCGGGCGGACGCCGTTGTGCGCCTGAGGCGTCACGTCGTTGATCGATCCGACCTCGAGGCCCGCGGCCTGGAGGGAGCGGATCGCGGTCTCACGGCCGGAGCCGGGACCCTTGACGAAGACGTCCACCTTCTTCATGCCGTGCTCCTGCGCCTGACGCGCAGCGGACTCGGCCGCGAGCTGCGCCGCGAACGGCGTCGACTTGCGGGAGCCCTTGAAGCCGACGGCGCCGGAGCTCGCCCAGCTGATGACCGCCCCGGTGGTGTCCGTGATCGAGACGATCGTGTTGTTGAACGTCGACTTGATGTGGGCCTGCCCGATCGCGACGTTCTTCTTCTCCTTGCGGCGGGGCTTGCGCCCGGCACCGGCCTTGGGAGTCGCCATGTGTTCTCTCTCCTACAGGTTCGCGGAGGCGGAGCGCTACTTGCGCCCGGCCTTCTTCTTGCCGGCGACGGTGCGCTTCGGGCCCTTGCGGGTGCGCGCGTTGGTCTTGGTGCGCTGCCCGCGCACCGGGAGGCCGCGACGGTGGCGGATGCCCTCGTACGAGCCGATCTCGACCTTGCGGCGGATGTCGGCGGCGACCTCGCGGCGGAGGTCGCCCTCCACCTTTTAGGTGGCCTCGATGTGGTCGCGCAGCGCGACCAGCTGGTCGTCGGTGAGGTTGCGGACGCGGATGTCCGGGTCGATGCCCGTGGCCTTCAGCGTCTCGACGGCGCGGGTGCGTCCCACGCCGTAGATGTAGGTGAGTGCGATCTCCACGCGCTTCTCACGCGGGATGTCGACGCCGGCGAGTCTCGCCATGCTGATCTCCTTCGAGGGTGATCCGGAGGTGTGGAGCGGCGTCGGTGCCCGGGCCTCCGACCCGGGGTGTCCCCCGCTCCCGGTTCAGGGGAGCGGGATCTGACGCCGCCTGCTGTTCAGTTGTGGGTGGTGGGGGTCAGCCCTGGCGCTGCTTGTGGCGCACGTTGACCGAGCAGATGACCATGACCCGGCCGTGGCGGCGGATCACGCGGCAGTGCTCGCACATGGGCTTGACCGAAGGTGCGACCTTCATCGTGGTTCCTCTTCTCGCTGTCCTCGTACCGCCGGGGCGCGCCCGGCGGCCGTTACTTCTCAGCGATCCGTGACGGACCGCGTCCGGACCGGCCTACTTGTAGCGGTAGACGATCCGGCCGCGCGTCAAGTCGTACGGGCTCAGCTCGACGATGACGCGGTCCTCGGGCAGGATGCGGATGTAGTGCTGCCGCATCTTCCCCGAGATGTGGGCGAGCACCTTGTGCCCGTTGCTCAGCTCCACGCGGAACATGGCATTGGGCAGTGCTTCCACCACTGCGCCCTCGATCTCGATGACACCGTCCTTCTTGGGCATGGCCTCACTTCGTCACTGTGGTCGTGCCGCGACGGTCCGCCGCGGCGCACGACCGATCACTGGTCATGCGGGGTGATGGCGCCTGGAGGGTCCGGGCCGGTCGGGCCCGGGACCTGCGCCCGCCGCAGACGGCGGGCGGAGACGCCAACGGAGAACGATACCAGACGGCGACGGGGCCGCCGGACGGGCGGAGGACCCCCGCGGTCAGGAGCTGTGCTGCACGCCGCCGTGCAGGGCGGTGAAGATTCGCTCGGTGACCTCGTCCAGCCCGCCGACCGCGTCGACGCTGACCAGCACGCCGCGCTCGGCGTAGACGGCGACCAGCGGGTGGGTCTGCTCGCGGTACACCTCCAGCCGCGTGCGGATGACGTCCTCGGTGTCGTCGCTGCGGCCCTGGGTCGCCGCCCGCTTCAGCAGCCGCTGGACGACCTCGTCGGCGTCGGCGACCAGCTGGACGACGGCGTCCAGCGAACCGCCCTGTCCGGCCAGGCACTCGTCGAGGGTGAACACCTGCGGAAGCGTGCGGGGGAAGCCGTCGAGCAGGAAGCCCTCGGCGGCGTCGTCCTGCGCCAGGCGGTCGAGCACCAGGGCGTTGGTCAGCTCGTCGGGCACGTAGGCGCCCCGGTCCATGAAGTCCCTGGCCTGCAGCCCCAGCGGCGTGCCCTGCGACACGTTGGCCCGGAAGATGTCGCCGGTCGAGATCGCCGGGATCCCGTACCGCTCGGCGACGCGCTCGGCCTGCGTGCCCTTGCCCGCCCCGGGAGGGCCGATCAGCAGCATCCGCATCAGCGGAGCAGGCCTTCGTAGTGCCGCTGCTGCAGCTGCGAGTCGATCTGCTTCACCGTCTCGAGCCCCACGCCGACGATGATGAGCAGCGACGCCCCGCCGAACGGGAAGTTCTGGTTCGCGCCGATGAGCACGAAGGCGACCAGCGGGATGAGCGCCAGCAGGCCCAGGTAGATCGCGCCCGGCAGCGTGACCCGCGTCAGCACGTAGTCCAGGTACTCGGCGGTGGGCCGGCCTGCGCGGATGCCGGGGATGAAGCCGCCGTACTTCTTCATGTTGTCCGCGACCTCCTCCGGGTTGAAGGTGATCGCGACGTAGAAGTAGGTGAACCCGACGATGAGCAGGAAGTACAGCGCCATGTAGAGCGGATGATCGCCCTTGGTGAGGTAGTTCGTGATCCAGGTGACCCAGACCGGCGCCTCCTGACCGGCCGCCGGCTGGTTGAACTGGGCGATCAGCGCG
>JAKONM010000113.1 GCA_022701925.1 Microbacteriaceae bacterium | reverse complement strand
CGGCGGCCTCGCCCCGGCGCAGCAGGGCCACGGCGACGTCCACGGTCGCGACGCCGGTCACCAGCTGCACCGCCACCAGCAGCACCGGCGCGAGGCCCGACGTCCAGGAGAGCAGGAGCACGAGGATCAGCAGCAGCGGACCGACGCCGGAGAGGACCGTCGCCGCACGCAGGCGCGCATCGCGGCCCACCAGCCCCGGCTCGCCTCGGACGCCGACTGCGAGCAGCACGGCCGCGACCACCAGGACGACGCCTCCGACGGGCCACGCCGCCAGCCGCCAGACGTCGGCGAGCCCGCCCGGCCCGGCTCCGATCGCGAACGGCAGCCCGCCGATCGCCAGCAGCACGCCGGCGATCGCGAATCCCGCTCCGCCCCGCTGCGAGGTGGCCGCGGAGCGGTCGACGGAACCAGCGGCGGAACGCGACGAGGTGAGCACCACGCCCGGACCGTACTGCTGCTCGGGATCGGGGCGGAAGCGGACGCCCTGACATCCCGGGGCCGCGCTCGAGGTCTCCTCGCAGAGTCGGGCGAGGAGGCTCGCACCGGAACCGGGGCCGCGCCGTCCGAAGGCCTGCGCGGAGCCTCGACGGGACGCGTCGGTCGCCGGACCGCCGCAGCGTGAAGGAGCAGCCATGCCACTCGTCCGGATCGACCTGGTCGCCGGCGGCGACCCGAACCGCGGTCGCACGATCGCCGACGCCGTGCAGGCCGCCCTGGTGCAGGTCTACGGCATCCCGGAGCGGGACGACTTCAAGATCATCACCGAGCACCCGGCGTCCCAGATCGTCGCCCGGGACGCCGGCCTGGGGTTCGAGCGCAGCGACGGCATCGTGATGATCCAGATCTTCACCCAGGGCGGCCGCAGCGACGAGGCGAAGCAGCAGCTGTACGCCGCGATCTGCTCCCGCCTCGGCGAGGCGGGCGTGCGCCCGGAGGACGTGTTCATCGGCTACGTCGAGAACGGGCCGCAGGACTGGTCGTTCGGCTTCGGCCGCGCGCAGTACCTGACCGGCGAGCTCGCGGTGCCCGACGCCGGCTGACCGTGCGGAGGCGCCCGCCGGTGACCTCGATACGCCAGCAGGCGTAAGCCTGGAGGAGGGCGTGCCGGCGCATCAGCCTGGCGCGATGACCGGCGCGAGCACGTCCACACGACGCATCACCCACGTCAACGCGAACTGGACACCGGGCGAGGAAGGCGACGGCCGGTTCACCTTCCTCCTCGTCACCGAGGACGGCGAGCGGCGCACCGTCGACGCGTCCGCTGCCGACGCGACCGCGCTGACGGCCATGATCCGGGCGGACGTCGTGCTGCTCTGGGACCCGGAGGGGCGGACCGTGATCATCGGCAACCTGCTCGGGTGCTGGATCCCCCTCGACTGGACGGCCGCAGGATGAGGCGGCGGATCGCCGGGGCACCGGCGCCCCGGCGGCCGGGGTCATGATCGACCCGTGGACGACCGCGATCTCGACGCCTTCGCCCGCGCGTGGCACGAGGCGCCGGACGGGTGGAGCGGCCGTCGCTACGCCGACGCCCTGATCGACGCCGGTCGCCTGGACGAGGCGGCCGCGGTGCACCGGTCGATGTGGGCGCTCGGGTATCCCGCGGGCCTCACCGACCTCGCCTGGCTGCAGCACGACCGCGGCGACGTCGACGCCGCGGTCCGCACGCTGCGCCAGGTGCTGCCGGAGCTCGACGACGAGGACCGTCCCGCTGCCGAGGGCACCCTGGGGCACTGGCTCTGGTACCTGAGCAACGACATCGCCGCCGAGCACCACCTGCGCGCCGGGCTGGACGCGTACCCGCCGGCCCGCGCCGATCTCGCCGGGCTCCTGCGTGCCACCGGACGGGCGGACGAGGGGCGCGGCCTGCTGGAGGCCGGGGTGGCGGCGGGCGAGGTGGACTCGATGCTGCCGCTCGCGAACCTGCTCGAGGAGGAGGGGCGGCTCGAGCGGGCCGAAGCGCTCTTCCGCCGAGCGGCCGCGCTGGGCGACGCCCACAGCGCCTGGAACCTCGCCGTGCTGCTCGAGTCGCTCGACCGGTCGGCGGAGGCGGACGAGTGGCGGTGGGAGGCCGCGCGGGGCGGCGACGAGGTGGCGATCCGGCATCTCGCCGACCACGACGACGGACCCCCGACCTCCACCTGACCCACCTCCTGCGGAGGTGCCGCGCCTAGGTTGACGAAGTGCGACGCAGCGTGCGGACGGGTCGGTCGGACCATCGTCCCCTTCGGGTGCGCGGCCGTCGTCGCGCGGACGTGATCGGCGGGGTGCGCGTGTCGGCCCTGGAGGCCGGTCCTCGCGCAGCCACCACCCGTGACGTGGTGCTGGTGCACGGGCTCGCGATCTCGAACCGCTGCTGGCGGCGCGTCATCGCGCGCCTGGGCGCGGACCACCGCGTGCTCGCGCCCGACCTGCCGGGGGTCGGGCGCAGCAGCGAGCCCGACCGCGAGCTCGGCCTCGCGGACCTCGTCGCCGGTCTCGTGGTCTGGATGGACGCGGTCGGGATGCGGCAGCCGGTCCTGGTGGGGCACTCGCTCGGCTGCGAGGTCGTCGCCGTGCTGGCGGCCGAGCACCCGCAGCGCGTGTCGGGCGTCGTGCTGGTCTCCCCGGGGGGCGGCACGATCCGCCGCCCGCTCTGGCAGCAGGCCCTGCGTCTCGCGGCCGACGGACTCCGGGAACGCCCG
>JAKONM010000085.1 GCA_022701925.1 Microbacteriaceae bacterium | reverse complement strand
GGGCCCGGTCTGCGCGCGCAGCGGTCCCCCGCGGAACCGCTCGGCCAGCTCCTCCGCCGACCGCAGGGTGGCCTCCGCGGCGGCCTTGGCCCGCAGGGCCTCCTCCTCCGCCGCAACCGCGCGCTGGCGGGCGTGCGTCGACCGCCGCACGGCCGCCGTGCTCTGCACGTAGCCGAGCACGCCGCCGATCAGGCCGATCCCGCCGAGCACGACGCCGACGATCGCCGTGATCAGCAGCGCGTTCTGATCCACGCTCCCACGCTATCGGGGTCCGCGCGGGCGGGCACAGCCGGTGCGGGCCGGGGAGCCGCGGCTCCCCGGCCCGGTTCGCTCAGTAGCGGTAGCCGTCCGACTTGTAGGGGCCGTCGCGATCGATGCCCAGGTACTTCGCCTGCTTCTTCGAGAGGCGGGTGAGCCGCACGCCCAGTGCGTCCAGGTGCAGTCGCGCGACCTCCTCGTCCAGCGCCCGCGGCAGCGTGGCGACGCTGACCGGGTACGCCTCGGGCGTGGTCCACAGCTCCATCTGCGCCAGCACCTGATTGGTGAAGCTCATCGACATGACGAAGGACGGATGACCGGTGGCGTTGCCCAGGTTCATCAGGCGGCCCTCCGACAGCAGGATGATGCTGCGGCCGTTCGGCAGGCGCCACTCATCCACCTGCGGCTTGATGCGGATGCGCTCGACGTCGTCCAGCGCCTCCAGGCCCGCGACGTCGATCTCCGTGTCGAAGTGGCCGACGTTCGCGATCACGGCCAGGTGCTTCAGGCCCAGCATGTGCTCGACCGTGACGACCTTCTCGTTGCCCGTGGCGGTGACGAGGATGTCGACCTGCCCCACCACGTCCTCGAGCGGCACGACCTGGTGGCCCTCCATCGCGGCCTGCAGGGCGTTGATCGGGTCCACCTCGCCCACGATGACGCGGGCGCCCTGCCCCTTCAGCGCGGCGACCGCGCCCTTGCCCACGTCGCCGTAGCCCACCACGTAGGCGGTCTTGCCGCCCATCAGCAGATCGGTGGCCCGGTTCAGCCCGTCCACCAGCGAGTGGCGGATGCCGTAGACGTTGTCGAACTTGCTCTTGGTGACGGAGTCGTTCACCGAGATGGCGGGGAAGAGCAGAGTGCCCTCGCGGTCCATCTCGAGCAGGCGGTGCACGCCGGTGGTGGTCTCCTCCGAGACGCCGCGGATCTCACCGGCGATGCGCTGCCACCGCTCCGGGTCGCGGTCGAGGGAGCGGCGCAGCACGTCGAGCAGCGCGCGCTGCTCGACGCCGTCCTCGTCCTTCGACTCGGGCACGCGGCCCGCGCGCTCGTACTCCACGCCGCGGTGCACCAGGAGGCCCGCGTCGCCGCCGTCGTCCAGGATCATGGTCGGGCCGATGAAGTCGCCGCCCTCGGCCATGGCCTCGTTCGACCAGTCGAAGATGCGCTCGGCGCAGTCCCAGTACTCCTCCACCGTCTCGCCCTTCCAGGCGAAGACCGGCACGCCGCTCGGGCTCTCGGGCGTGCCGTCGCGCCCCACGACCACCGCAGCCGCGGCCTCGTCCTGGGTGGAGAAGATGTTGCAGCTGGCCCAGCGCACCTGGGCGCCCAGGTCGACGAGGGTCTCGATCAGCACCGCCGTCTGCACGGTCATGTGCAGCGACCCGGCGATCCGGCTGCCGGCCAGCGGCCTGGAGGCGCCGTGGCGCTCCCGCAGGGCCATCAGCCCGGGCATCTCCTGCTCGGCGAGGCGGATCTGGTGGCGTCCGGCCTCAGCGAGGTCGAGATCGGCCACCTGGTACTCGAGGGTCGGACTGTGGGGCTCCGCATCGCGGGACGTGTCCAGAAGACTCATCCGGCCATCATCCCATCCGATGCGTCCCGCGCGGCCCCTCCGCGCAGGACCTGTGGGATGCGATGCTCCCGCTCGGGCGGAGGGGCCGCGCGGGGACGACGGGGGGCGAGGGATGCGACGGCTGCGCCGCCTGATCCGTCCTCCGGCCACCCGACGCGGTGCGGTCGCGCTGGTCGCCGGCGTCCTGGCCCTCGCGACCGGTGCGGGCCTTCTGGTCGCCGCGGTGGACCGCGAACCGCCGGAGCCGGTCGGACGGTACGGGCTGCCGCTCGACCGCGATCCCGACTCCCCCTCGCTGGTCGCGACGCGCGGGCTGCCGGAGGCGCAGCGCCGGTCCCTGACGCGGATCACCTCGCGCCCGCAGGCGGTGTGGCTGACGGAGACGGCGGACGTCGAGGACCAGGTGCGCCGCCGCGTCGAGGGCGCGGCCTCCCGCGGCGCCGTCGCCGTGCTGGTGCTCTACCGGATCCCCGGGCGCGACTGCGGCTCGTACTCCGCGCCGCAGGACGATCTGCGCCCCGCCGCCTACCGCGCGTGGGTGCGGTCCGTCGCCGCCGGCCTCGGCGAGCGGCGCGCGGTGGTGCTGGTGGAGCCGGACGCGCTGCCGCAGCTGGACTGCCTGCGCGGGGCGGCGCGAGCGGCACGGGTCGCGCTGCTGCGCGACGCGGTGGACGTGCTGGCGGACCAGGGGTCCTGGGTCTACGTCGACGCCGGGCACTCCGGCTGGCGGTCGGCGGCCGTGATGGCGCGCCGCCTGCGGTCGGTGGACGTGCGGAGGGCGACCGGGTTCAGCCTGAACGTCAGCGCCTACGGATCCACCGCCCGCGAGGTCGCGTACGGCCGCACCATCGTGGAGGCGCTGGGCCGGCCGGCCCGATTCGTCGTCGACACGGGCAGGAACGGCGCGACGGTGAAGCGGGGCAGGTGGTGCAACGCCCCCGCCGCGCGGCTGGGTGCGGCGCCCACCTCCGACCCGCGCCTCGCCGGGGTCGACGCGCTGCTCTGGGTCAAGACGCCCGGCGTCTCGGACGGCACCTGCCGGGGCGGCCCTCGGGCCGGCGAGTTCTGGGCGGCGGGCGCCCGCCGCCTGCTCGGGCGGGACTGACTGCGGCGGTCAGAGCCCGCGCAGCCGCGGCCCGGCCGCGGCGTCGTCGGGGGCGCTGATGCGCAGCACCGACCAGCCCTGCGGCGCGGACAGCCGCTCGGCGTGCAGCTCGCACAGGTCGTAGCTGTGCGGCTCCGCCTTGGCGACCAGCGGGCCGAGCACGGCCATCGAGTCGGCGTACACGTAGGTCAGCGTGGCGACGGCGGGTTCGCGGCAGGTCTGGCGCGAGCAGGGCCGTTCCGTCTTCATGGCGCGGTCAGGATAGGCACACGCCCCGGCCGCGACGCCGTCCATCCCGCGGCGCGGCGCGTAGCATCGCGCCATGGCCCGCTCCCGCCGCGTGTCGCACCCGCCGTCGCCCCGCGGAGCGTCCCGGAACCGTCATGGACGCGGCCTGCGCTCCTCCGTGACCGGACCGCACCTGCCCGTCCTTCGCACGCGCGCGGAGACCTTCGAGGGCGCCGTCGCGGAGACCGCGGACTACCTGCGCGGCCTCTGGCCCGACGAGCTGAGCCAGGTGTCGTTCGAGATCGCCGGGGTCCCCCGATCGGTGTCCGACGACGGCTTCGACCGCTGGTGGGTCGACCCGGTTGCGCGCCGCGTGGTGCTCTACCGCCTGCCGATCGAGCGGCTGACCCACACGCACCCCGAGGACGAGGCGCACCAGCGCGCGCACGTGGAGGGCTGCGTGTTCCGGGCGGTCGCCGAGCTGCTGGGCCGGGACCCCTGGGACCTGGCGCCGGACCGCTACCGCCACTTCTGAGCCCG
>JAKONM010000200.1 GCA_022701925.1 Microbacteriaceae bacterium | reverse complement strand
GACCTGGCCCGGCTGCCGAAGGCCCACCTGCACCTGCACTTCGAGGCCGCCATGCGGCCCGCCACCCTGCGCGACCTCGCCGCGGACGCGGAGCAGCCCGTGCCCTCCTGGGCCGCGTTCGAGGACTTCCAGGACTTCGAGGCCGCCTACGGCGACGTGCTCGCGCTGATCCGGTCGCGCGACCAGCTGGCGCGGATCATGGACGAGCTGGCGGACGACGCCCTGGCCGACGGCGCCCGCTACGTCGAGGTGACGCTGGCCCCCGTGCTGCACGCGCACCTGTTCGACGGGGACGCGGAGGCGTCGCTGGCGCACCTGATGGCGCTGGCGGCCGCCGCCGAGCGGCGCACCGGCGTCGTGATCCGGGCGATGATCGCCAGCGCCCGCACCTTCCCGGTCGAGCAGGCGGTCGAGGACGCGCGCCTCGCCGCCGCCTGGGCGGACCGCGGCGTGGTCTCGTTCGGCCTGCACGCCGACGAGCGCGGCTTCCCGGCGGCGCCCTTCGCGCCCGCGTTCGACATCGCCCGCGACGCCGGGCTGCTGATCACGCCGCACGCGGGCGAGCTGGTCGGCGCCGAGTCGGTGCGCGAGGCGCTCGACGTGCTGCGGGCCGACCGGGTGCTGCACGGCGTGCGGGCGATCGAGGACCCGGCCGTCGTCGCGCGGCTGGTCGAGACCGGCACCTGCCTCGACGTCTGCCCCTCCTCCAACGTGGTGCTGCACGTCGTGCCCGACCTGGAGCACCACCCGCTGCCCGCGCTGCTCGCCGCGGGGGTGACCTGCTCCATCAACGCCGACGACCCGCTGCAGTTCGGTCCCGGCCTGCTGGAGGAGTACGAGCTGTCGCGCGAGCGGCTGGGCCTCTCCGACCAGGACCTGGCCTCGTGCGCCCGCGCCTCCTTCACCGCCTCCGGCGCCCCCGAGGAGACGAAGGCCCGGGCCCTGGCGGACATCGACGCCTGGCTGGCCTGACCTCGAGGGGCGGGCGGGTCAGGAGGCGCCGGCGCGGGCCTGGAGGAGCAGGCCCGAGACCGCGCGCAGCCCGAAGCAGCGGATCCGCACCGTCGTCGTCGCCGTCCCGAGGACGAGCGCGCCGCGCCGGCCCCGCCCGAGCGCGATGCGGCGCACGTCGACCAGCAGCACCTCGACGGGCTCGCCCTCGCGCGGCTCGAAGCGCACCGAGCGGTCGCTCAGCCGCAGCCGTCCCGCGACCGGCGCCGCACCGCCCAGCAGCAGCGCCCGGCGGTGCGTCAGCACGGTCTCGGTCATGCGGTTCGATGCGCCAGGGTCAGCCGAACGCCTTCGCCAGCCGGTCGACGACCTCGTCCAGCACCGGCTGCGGGGTCGCGGTGATCAGCCGCAGGAACCCGAGGCCCGCCTGCCCGCACGCGGGCCCGTCGGTCAGCGCGACGCCCGCGCGCTCCACCACCGCCGCGGCCGCGGCGTCGCCCAGGTCCAGGGCCCGCACGTCGAGCCACGCGATGTAGGTGCCCTCCGGCGGACGGTGCCGCACCTGCGGCAGGTCCGCCTCCAGCCGCCGCTGGAGCAGCCCGCGCGACTCGTCCAGGTACACCAGCACCTGGTCCAGCCACTCCCGCCCGTCCGTGTAGGCGGTCGTGTTGGCCAGCACGCCCAGGATGCCCGCGCCGTGGGCGGCGAAGCCCGCCGCGCGGTCCCAGCGCTCCGCGTCGCCCTCGGCCGTGAACAGCAGCTGCGCGCACTTCAGCCCCGGCAGGTTGAAGGCCTTCGAGGCGCTGACGGCCGTCACCGTGTGCGCGGCGGCGACCTCGTTCACGGACGCGTAGGGCACGTGCCGGTGGCCCTCGAAGACCAGCGGCGCGTGGATCTCGTCGGAGTAGACCGTGCCGCCGAAGCGGTCGACGACCTCGCTGACGGCCACCAGCTCGTCGCGGGTCAGCACGCGGCCCACCGGGTTCCACGGGTTGCACAGCACCAGCACGTCGGCGCCGGCCTCGAAGGCGGCCGCGATGCCGTCCAGGTCCAGCTCGTACCGGCCGTCCACCTGCGGGCTCGGCACCTCGACGATCGGCTTGCCGACCGCCTCGGGCAGCCGCAGGAAGGGCATGTAGGCGGGCGTCGGCACGATCGCGGCCTTCGTCGGGTCGGACCAGTGCCGCAGGAAGACCTCCAGCCCGGTCAGCACGTCGCTGACGGGGCGGATGCGTTCCGGCTGCAGCGTCCAGCCGTACCGGTCCGCGGCGAAGGAGGCGGTGGCCAGCTGCAGGTCCTGCACCGCGCCGGCAGGCAGGTAGCCCAGGCGCCCGCGGGTCACGGCGTCGTGCAGCACGTCCTGGATCGCGGGCGCGAGGCCGAAGTCCATCTCGGCGACGAAGGCGCCGATCGCGTCGGGGAAGGCGGTCCACTTGGCGCTGCCGCGCCGGCGCAGCTCGTCCACGGACGGGGTCTCGAACAGGCGGGTCACGGCTCCATCGTCCCCTGCTCCGCCTCCGTGCGCCGGACGACGCGGTCGGCCGGGGTGAGGCGCCGGGTCAGATCCAGGTGGAGGACCACATGTGGATCTGCCAGAACCACTGCGGGACGGGGATGCCGGTACTGATCGGCAGGAAGAAGGCGCTGAGCACGACCGACAGCACCAGGAAGGCGGCGACCACGCCGCGGCGGGCGCGCAGGCCGTAGACCGCTTCAGCCGCGCGGATCTCGTCGGGCGAGTCGACCGCCGGCGGCCGCACCACCATGAGTCCGACGGTGGCGGCCAGCGCCAGGATGAGGTACGGCTCGAAGGCGATCGAGTAGAAGAAGAACATCGTGCGGTGCGGGTAGAGCAGCCACGGCAGCCACCCGGCGGCGATGCCGGTGAGGATCAGCGCGGCCTGCCACTCCCGGTACCGGATGAACCGCACCACCAGGTAGACCGCGGCGGCGAAGCCGGCGTACCAGATCAGCGGGTTCGGCAGGTCGGTGATGGCGGAGACGCACTGGCCGGGCAGCGGGCACCCGTCGACCGCCCCGTCGTAGAAGATCGAGGTCGGTCGGGCGATGATCGGCCAGCCGATCGCGGGCGCCGAGTAGGCGTGCGGGCTGCTGAGCCCGGTGTGGAACGCGTAGATGCTCTGGTGCCAGGACCACAGGTCCTGCAGCGGAGCGGGCACCCACGCCAGCGGCCCGGTCCAGGGCGTCACGATCCCGCTCTGCACCGCCTCCCGGTTGTACCCGCCGGTCGTGAGGAACCAGCCGGTCCAGGACGCCAGGTAGGCCACGAGCGCGGGCACCACCACGGTCACCGCGTGCACCGGCGCCTGCTTCAGCAGCCCGGCCACGTGCCAGAGCCGCACCCCGGCGCGGCGGCGCAGCAGCAGGTCGGTGCCGACGACGTAGACGCCGAAGACGGCCAGGAAGTAGAGGCCCGACCACTTCACGCCGCAGCACAGCCCGAAGGCGGCGCCTGCGGCCAGCAGCCACGGCCGCCACCAGATCGTCGGACCCCAGTCGCCGATGCCGCGGCGGCGCTGCATCAGCCAGTCGCCCAGGCGCCGCTCGGTCCAGAACCGGTCCTCCAGCACGCAGGCGAACCCGGCCAGGGCGAACAGCATCACCATGTTGTCGAGCAGCCCGATGCGCGACATCGTGATCGCCTGGTTCTCGATCGCGAACAGCCCCCCGGCCACGACCGTGACGAGCGGCGTGCGGAACATGCGGTGCGCGACCACCATCACCAGCGCGACGGCCAGGATGCCGACCACCGCCACGGACA
>JAKONM010000066.1 GCA_022701925.1 Microbacteriaceae bacterium | reverse complement strand
TGGGCTCTGCGGCACGTAGAGGTTGACGGCCTTCTGCGCCTTCTTCTGCAGGTCCAGGTCGAGCGTCGTGTGGATGCTCCAGCCCTTGTTGTTCAGGTTGGCGCGGCGCTCGGCCACCGTCTTCCCGAACTGGTCGCTGGTCAGGATGGTGTTGACCACGTACTGGCAGAAGAACCCGGCGCTGCCCGCCGTCTGGCAGCCGGTCGACGGCTCCGTGATCTTGGTCTTGATGTCCTCGGAGGAGTACTTCTCGTAGTCGGCCGCGGTGATCATCCCGTGGTCGCGCTCGACGCCGAGGATGTAGTTGCGCCGCTCCTCGGCCCCGACCAGATTCTCCTTGCGGTCGAGCCGGAAGGCCTCGGGGTTGTTCACGATCGACATCAGCGTCGCCGCCTCGCCGATCGACAGCTCCTTGGCGCTCTTGTCGAAGTAGTAGCCGGCGGCGGCCTCGATGCCGTAGGTGCGGCCGCCGAAGCCCGCGATGTTCAGGTACCCCAGCAGGATCTGGTCCTTGGTGTACTTCTTCTCGACGCCGATCGCCAGGCGCATCTCGCGGATCTTGCGGTTGATCGAGGGGGCCGTGCACTCCTTGTACCCGGCGAGAGCCTTCTTCGCGTCGTCCGTCGCCTCGGCCTGCTGCACGCAGACGTTCTTCACGTACTGCTGCGTGATGGTCGACGCGCCCTGGATGTCGTTGCCCTTGAGGTTCGACACGACCGCGCGGGCCAGGCCGTTCGGGTCGACGGCGCCGTGCTGGTAGAAGCGGATGTCCTCGCCGGCGATCGCCGCGTTCTTGACCGTCTGCGGCACCGCGTCCCACTTGATGATGTCGCGGTTCTGGTCGAAGAAGCTGGCCAGCAGCACGTCCTTCTTGCCCTGCTTCGCGTAGATGCGGGCCTTCTGGCTGAGCGGCGTGATCTCCAGGTTGCTCGGCAGGTCCTGGAACATGGTGATCTGCTTCTTCGCAGCGGTGCCGGCCACGGCGATGCCCGGCGTGACCACGCAGGCGATCAGCGTTCCGGCGATGGCCGCGACGGCGAAGAACGCCAGCAGCGCCGACAGCTTCGATCCGGCGGTGAGAAAGGCACGGGTCGCAGACACCAGGGCATCGTACGGAACAGGGGGCACGCCCCCGGCCCGCGACGCGGAAGCGCGCTCCCCCGTGTCCGGATCGTTGCCTTTCCGCGCAGGATGCCCTCGGTTCCCACGGCACGGCCATGCTCCGCGTGCAGCGGGCGGCAAGGGCTCGCCCCCAGGATCGGGGGCATGGACCTCATCCGACCGCGCCGCGGGCGCATCATCGCCGGCGTGTGCGCGGGCCTCGCGCTGCGCTTCTCGACCTCCGCGACATTGGTTCGCGCGATCTTCCTGGTCTCCCTGCTGCTGCCCGGGCCGCAGGTGCTGATCTACATCGCCCTCTGGGTGGTCATGCCCAAGCAGCGGAGCTGACCGGGGGCGCGGGTCAGGCGCTCTCGGCGGTCCTCGGCTGCGGGCGGTCGTCGACCGCCGGGCGGCGTCCGCTCGACGCCGCCCGCCCGCCGTCGAGGCCCACCAGCACCCTCGGCGCCCGCACGGCGACCGGCACGGGCGCCGGCAGGACGGTCTCCCGGCGCCGCAGGCTCCAGCGCAGGATGTCCACCGCGCCGCGGCGCGACGGCACGAACCACAGGAAGACGGCGGCCCGGACCGCCCAGCCGACCGGCTGCGGCAGCGCGACGCCCCAGATCGTGGCGACCGCGCGGCCGGGTGCGAACGCCGCGACGGTGCCGAGTCCGCGGAACCCGAACCGCCGGGGCGCCGCACCGCGCGCCGCGCGTGCGATGTTGCGGCCGACCGTCGTGCCCGCGCGGATCGCCCACAGCGCCTCCTTGGGAGCGCGGCGACCGCGGCTGCGCACGGCGGCCGCGTCCCCGGCGCTCCAGACCCCCTCGGTCACCCGCAGGCGGTCGTCCACCCGCAGCAGCCCGTCCGGCTCCTGGAACGCCTCGAGCCCGGGCATCCCCGGCACCGAGTTGCCCAGGGCGGAGACGGTGGTCGCCGCCTCGAGCCTGGCGCCGTCGTCCAGCACGACGCCGTCCTCGTCGACCGAGACCACGCGGCGGCCGGTCAGCAGCTCGACGCCCGCCTCGTCGAGGTTCTGCAGCAGGCGGCGCTGCAGCGTCGAACGCTGCTGCCACGCCGGCACCACGCCGGTGCCGCTCGCCACCAGCACGATGCGGCGCGTGCCGCCGTACCGGCGGGCCAGGGCGGCCGCGACCTCCGTGCCCGCGAAGCCGGCGCCGGCGACGACGACCGTGCCGCGGCGGGCGGCGTCGCGGTCGTCCTCCGCCGGCGTCGTCTCGAGCTCCGACAGGTGGTCGAGCAGCAGCTGCACCTGGCCCGGGTGGCGCAGCGACCAGCCGTGCTGCGCCAGCCCCGGCACCGCCGCGGTGCGATCCTGCGCACCCGTGGCGACGACCAGCTCGTCGTACTCCAGCTCGGTCGTCGCGCCGGCCTGCTCCACCTGGACCGTGCGCCGCACCGGGTCGACCGCGACGGCGGTGCCGAGCAGGCGGCGGGCCCGCGGCATGCAGCGCTCGAGGTCGCTGTTCTGCAGCGCGGGCGCCAGGCCGCCGTCCAGCACCTCCCCGGTGAAGCCGTGGAACACGTGCTGCGACGTGGGGGCGACGACCGTCACCTCGACCGACGAGCCCGTCCAGCGCTGCAGCGCCCGGTAGCACCAGATGGCGGTGTAGCCGCCGCCCAGGATCACGACCCTCATCGGGAGGCCTCCTCCGCCAGGGCCTTCGGCGCGACGGCGAGGTCCTGCGGGACCGCGGGCTGCACGGCCGGGGTGTTCCATCCGGGCACCGCCACGGGATGCCCGAAGGAGGTGGGCGCGGCGAGCCCGAAGCCCAGGTGCGCGTGCTGCGCGGCGAGTCGGCGCACCCGGTCGACCTGCTCGAGCGACGGCCTGCCGATGGTGCCGTGCCCCTGCTGCCCGTCGAGCGCCAGCAGCGCGGTCTCGGCCAGGCAGGCGAACGACTGCTCGTCGGGCACGCCCAGGTAGCGGCCCCGGCGCCGCAGGCCCGGGGTGCTCACCACGCCGCCGTCGATGATCAGCACGTCGGGCCGGCGCTCGACGAGGTCGGGCTGCGTGTTCCGCGGCTGCGTGTCGTCGATGACGATCGCGCCCGCCTTCAAGTGCTCGCCGCCCAGCACCGCGTCCGCGGCCGAGGTCATCAGCACCACCAGGTCCGCCGAGCGGCAGTCGGCCATGTCGATCGACCAGCGCCCGCCGATGTCCCCCGCCAGGGCCGCCAGGCTGCTGGGGGTCCGTCCGACCAGCAGCAGGTCGCCGGCCAGGCCCGCGCGGGCGATCGACCGCGCCACGGCCGTGCCCACCGACCCGTTCGCGCCGACCAGGGCGATGACCGGCCGAGACGGCAGCACGCCGACCACGCGCTCGACCGCCTCGACCGTGATCGCGGCGGTGAAGGCGTTGCCGTTGGTCACGCCGACGTCGGTGCGGCGGCGCAGCTTCGCTCCCCCGGCCGTCACCGGCGCGGTCAGCGAGCCCAGCCCCACGAGCGTCGCCCCCCTCGCGACCGCGACGTCGACCGCCGCGTCGACCTGCCGCTGCACCAGGGCGCGATCGGGGCCGAGCAGCAGGCGGGGGCTCAGCGGCACGCCGATGATCTCGCCGAAGGGCTCCCCCGGGCGGTCGGCGGCCTCGATCGAACCGTGGACCCAGGGCCGCAGCGGCAGTCGTGCCATGGCCTTCTCGACGACCCCCGTGGGCACGAGCCCGAGCAGCGGGTTCACGACGGCCAGGTCGGCCGACACGTCGGTGCGGGGGTGGATCAGGAACGCGAAGCGAGCGCGCGCAGGCATGGCGGTGGCCACAGGACGACTCCGGAGGTGGGGTGCGGGAGGAGCGGGGCTGACCGGTGGGAGCGCGCGCTGAAGGCGCATGCGGACGCCCCCCGATGTCCGGCTTCGAAGCGTCTCCGATCCCCCCTTGCGGGTGACTCCCGTTGTGGGGGGCGGCGACAGGCGTCACCATATCGGGGGGCGGACACCCCGCCGCAAGCCCCAATCGCACGGATCGCCGCTCCTGGTCGCCGACCCCCCGGCGGCGGGGTCGCGAAAGTCCTGGTCAGCAACCCTTGCTGCGGTAATCGGCCGTTCTGCGCGGATTCAGGCCCTGCAGCGGGCTCTCACGGGAAGTGGGGGTGGAACGCCGTCGCTCCGGGCGCCGACACCTGGTTGTGGATCAGCTCGATGCCGAGCACGTCGAACCTCGCGGCGTCGATGACGATCGAGACCGCCCGGGCCAGGGA
Organism: Microbacteriaceae bacterium; assembly: GCA_022701925.1. Lineage (GTDB taxonomy): Bacteria > Actinomycetota > Actinomycetes > Actinomycetales > Microbacteriaceae > Amnibacterium. Next base: position 2,300 of record JAKONM010000066.1, on the reverse strand, counting down.
CTCGTCGTCCCCCTCGGCCCCGGCGAACAGCTCGCCGTCCTCGTTCTCGTGCGGCTGCGACACCCGGGTGCGCAGATCCAGCGGGTCGAGCACCCGCACCCGGATGGCGGCGGTCACCGTCACGGTGCCGTCGTCGTGGGCCTGGGGCTGCAGCACGCGTCCGCTCACCGGCCGCACCCTACGCACCCCGGCTCAGGAGGAGCAGGCGGCCACCACGGCGTCGATGCGGCGCTGCCGGGTCTCGGGCGCCTTGGCACCCTCGACGGCCACGACGTGCGCCTTGCGGCGGCTCGGGGCGAGGGCCTGGAAGGCCGGCGTCGCACCGGCCGACTCGAGCGCCGCCGCCAGGTCGTCGGGCACCGGGGTGTCGCGGGGCGACTCGTCCAGCGCCAGCTCGACCCGCAGCGCGTCCCCGCCGGCGAGCCCGCTGGCCGCCCGATGCGCCGCGGAGAAGGGGATCAGGGCCTGCCCGCCCATCGCGCCGACGCTGCTGGTGAAGCGGTAGCCGTTCACCACCGCCACGACGGCCGGCCGCTTGCCCCCGCCCAACTGCTCCAGCACGTCGGGCGGCACCGGGACGCCCGTGTTGCGGCCCATCAGGTGCATCTCCGCGTCGTACTCGACCGTCATGCAGGGCATCCTGGCACGGCCCGCTCTCCACAGGTTTCGAACATGTGTACTACTACGCTGACGGCGTGGTCGAGTGGCACCCGAGACGACTGGCGTCGCCGGTCGAGTGGCTGCTGAAGGTGCCCGGCCAGCCGGAGCCCCTGGCGGTGGTGCGCCGCGTGCGGATCCGCGGCCGGCACGCCTTCCGGGCGGTCACGTGGGCGCCGACCTCGGCGGGGCGGGAGCTGATCGGGTACTTCCGCGACGGCGACGAGGCCGCGGTCGCGGTCTGGCGGTGGTACGTCGCCCTGCACGAGGCGCGGCACGACGAGGCCAGCAGGACCCACGGCGGCAGCGGACGGCACCGCCCCCCGGACCGGACCTGACCGCGCACGACGACGGTCACCCCCGCCGCACGGGCGACGCGTCGCGTCGGTCGGGCTCGTTCCACAGGAAGGCGCACCCCAGGCAGACGCACGTGCCGGACGGCGCCTCGCCGGGAGCCGCGGCCAGCACGATCCGCGCTCCGCCGCAGTTCGGGCATCGCATGGGACGGATGGTGGGCCGCACCTCCGACAGCCGGTGCACGTCCCTCGCACTCGGGTATCGACGCCGCGGCCCGGCGGGGTGATCATTCCCGCATGACCGGACCCGACGTCGCCATGCTGGCGCTGACGCTGGCCGGGTTCGTGCTGATCGCGCTGCTGCCCTACGCCGCGTTCCGGCTGGTCGAGATCGGCGAGGGCGTCGTGTGGCGCCTGCGCGTGGAGCGCGCGGCGCTGCGCTGATCCGGGCTCGTCCGAACCTGCACTCCGCGCGGCGGCACCGGACCGCGCGCGACGCCGCTCGGAAGCGGGAGGGTCAGGCCGCCATCGGCAGCGCGGCGTGGTCGCAGGCGTCGCACGCGCTGTCGCAGGAGCAGGGCGGCGGGCAGTGGTGGGAGTGGCGGCAGGAGCACATTGGGGGGCTCTTCCTTCCGTGCATCGGTGGACGGTGGTGGAGAGGGTGCTCCCGCCCGTCCGGGGCACACGCCAGCGACCCGCCTCCCACTTCGGGGGGCACCACGGCCCATCGGTCGGTGCCCTGGCGGGCCTCAGGTCGCCGGACCTGCCCGCACACCGACCGGTGCGTCAGGCGTCGGCCGCCGCCAGCTGCCCGCAGGCGCCGTCGATCTCCTTGCCGCGGGTGTCGCGGATCGTCGTCGGCACCCCCGCCGCCTCGAGCCGGCGCACGAACTCGCGCTGCACGTGCGGCTCCGAGGCGGTCCAGATCGAGCCCGGCGTCGGGTTCAGCGGGATGGGGTTCACGTGCACCCAGCCGCGGCCGCGCGCGTTCAGCTTCTCCGCCAGCAGGTCCGCGCGCCAGCCGTGGTCGTTCATGTCCTTGATCAGGGCGTACTCGATCGACACGCGACGGCCCGTCGCCTCGAAGTAGGCGCGCGCGGCGTCCAGCGCCTCGTCCACCTTCCAGCGCGAGTTGACCGGGATCAGCTCGTCGCGCAGCTGGTCGTCCGGCGCGTGCAGGGACAGGGCGAAGGTGACCGGGATCTTCTCCGCGGCCAGCTTGTGGATCGCGGGCACCAGGCCGACCGTCGAGACGGTGATGTGGCGGGCGCTCATGCCGAGGCCCTCCGGCTGCGGCGCCACCATCGTGCGCACCGCGGACATCAGGCGGGAGTAGTTCGCCAGCGG
>JAKONM010000064.1 GCA_022701925.1 Microbacteriaceae bacterium | reverse complement strand
TGCTCGACGCGCTGCAGGCGGACCTGCCGCCCGGGGCGCCCGTGCTGCTGGTCGGGGTCCCGGACGTCTACGTGCCGGGCGCGGTGAAGCCGCTTCCGCCGATCGTGTCGACCCACGCGCGGCGCCTCGACGCGGTGCTGCGGCGCATCACGGAGGTGCGGCCCGGCACCTCGTACGTGCCGATGCCGTCGCTGGCCGGCTTCACCGCGGTCGGGCCGGGCGCCGACCTGTACGCGGCCTTCAGCACCCCGGTCGCGGTGGCGGTGGCCCGAGCGGTGCTCCACTCCGACGCGGTGCCCGCGCCTCCCGGTCCGCAGCGCGAGGTGCGGCCCGAGGTCGAGGCCGCGGTGGAGGCCGCCCGCTGGGACGAGCTGCCGGGGCTGGCGGACGTCGTGCGGCGGGCGAAGGAGCGGTTCGGCGTGGACGACTCGGCCGTCACGATCCTGGACGGGGACCGCGCGCACCACGTCGCCCACAACGGCTCGACCCCGGAGGCGGTGCCGGCCCGCCTGTCGTACTGCCCGACCGTCGTCGCCACCGACGAGCCGCTGGTCGTGCCGGACTCGAGGAAGGACGAGCGCTTCGCCGCGAACCCCTTCCTCAACCTGGTGCACGCGAACTTCTACACGGGCGTCCCGCTGCACGCGGAGGACGGCACCGCCATCGGCGCCATGTGCCTGCTGAACGGGTTCCCGAAGGCCGCGGACGCGATCGACCTCGACGAGCTGCGCGCCTTCGCGCACGAGGCGGAGGAGATCCTGCTCTCGGTCGCCGCCGAGCGGCGGATCACCGCGGACTGATCGCGGCGATCACCCCTCGCGGTTGCGCTCGTCGTCGTTGCGATCGAGCACCGGGCGGTCGTCCGCGGGGTCGGCGGGCGCCCCGGCGGCCAGCGCCAGCATGGCCAGCACCAGCAGGGCGACGATGAAGGCGATGCCCGCCAGGATCACGGCGTCGTCCAGGTCGCGGACGGCCAGCAGGGTGACGACCCCGGTGAAGACGCCGAGGACGGCCGCGAAGCCGACCAGCTCGACCGGCTTCAGGCGCTGGCGCCACGTGGGCCCGCTCACGCCCGCCGCCGCCTCGCGCGCAGGTTCGCGGCGGCGATGCCCAGGTAGACCGCGACCAGGGCCGCCCAGGCGCTGAGGACGCCGACCGAGAAGAGGGCGTCCTCGTTGAGGATCAGCACCATCGCGCCGACGACCAGCTGCAGCCCGCCGACCACCACCCCGTCGCCCGCGCCGTCGGGCCACTCGGTGCGCGCCACGGCGCCCGCCACCTCCATCGCGCCGAGCGACAGGAAGACGACGATCTGCACCGGACGCAGCACGTCGATGCCGCCGGCGGGCTGGGACAGGGCGACGACGCCGCCGACCAACGACACGGCGGCGCGGGCCAGCAGCAGCACGAGGCCGAGCCGGGTGCGGGCCAGCCGCCGGCTCCAGGCGCCGAGCAGCAGGCCCTGCAGCACCAGGTAGACGCCCAGCGCCAGCAGCCCGAACCGGGCGGTGGTCTCGAGCCCGAACTGCGCGGTGTGCTGCGGGCTGAACGCGACGACCGCGGCCAGAGCGGCGGCGAGCGCGGCGCGGGAGGCCGGGGCTGCGACGGGCGTGCCGCGCATCGTGCGGCCGGTGGTCGTGGTCACGGTCCCCTCCTCGATCCGCGCTGCGCGGCCGGTCGGACAGCCTACGGCGCGCGGCCGCACCCACCGGTTCCCCGGGCGGGCGCTCAGGCCGCGGCGATGTCCGCGAAGCGGGAGTAGCGGCCGTGGAAGGCCACCGTGATGGTGTCGGTGGGCCCGGCGCGGTGCTTGGCCACGATGAGGTCCGCGTCGGGGTTCGGCTGGTCGCGGTCGTAGGCGCTCTCGCGGTGCAGCAGGATCACCATGTCCGCGTCCTGCTCGATCGAGCCCGACTCGCGCAGGTCCGACAGCGCGGGGCTCTTGTCGGCGCGCTGCTCGGGGCCTCGGTTCAGCTGCGACAGCGCGATGACCGGCACGGCCAGCTCCTTGGCCAGCAGCTTCAGGGCGCGGGAGAACTCGCTGATTTCCTGCTGGCGGCTCTCCACCCGCTTGCCGCTGGTCATCAGCTGCAGGTAGTCGATGACGACCAGCTTCAGGCCCACCTTCTGCTTCAGGCGGCGGCACTTGGCGCGGATCTCGACCAGCGTCATGTTCGGGCTGTCGTCGATGTAGAGCGGGGCGTCGTTGATGCGGCCCCGCGTCGCGGCGATCTTCGTCCAGTCGTCGCCGCCCAGGCGGCCCTTGCGCATGTCCTGCATCGAGATGGTGGCCTCTGCGGCCATGAGGCGCATCGCGATCTCGGCCTTGCCCATCTCGAGCGAGAAGAAGATCGTGGGGTCCTGGTGCTTCACGCTGGCGGCACGCGCGAAGTCGAGCGCCAGCGTCGACTTGCCCATGGCGGGGCGCGCGCCGACGATGATCAGCTGCCCGGGGTGCAGGCCCATCGTCAGCTCGTCCAGCTGTCGGAAGCCGGTGGGCACGCCCGTCATCTCGCCGTCGCGGCCGCTGGCCGCCTCCATCTCGTCGATGGCCAGCGTCACTGCCTCCGACAGCGGCGCGTAATCCTCCGACGCCGACTCGCGGGCGATCGCGAAGACCTCGGCCTGGGCCTGGTTCAGCAGGTCCATGGCGTCGCCCTCGGCGCCGTAGCCCATCTGCGCGATGTGGGTGCCGGCCTCCACCAGCCGCCGCAGCACCGCCTGCTCGGCGACGATCTGGGCGTAGTACCCGGCGTTCGCCGCCGTGGGCACGATGTTGGTGAGGGTGTGCAGGTAGGCCTCGCCGCCGGCGCGCTGCACGTCGCCGGTGCGGGACAGCTCGTCGCCGACGGTGATCGCGTCGGTGGGCTCGCCCTTGGAGTACAGGCTCAGGATCGCCTGGAAGATCACCTCGTGCTTCGGCACGTAGAAGTCGGCGCCGATGACGACCTCGAGCACGTCGGCCACCGCGTCGGTGGACAGCAGCATGCCGCCCAGCGCGCTCTGCTCCGCCAGCAGGTTGTGCGGCGGCGTGCGCTCCCGACGCCGCGAGGGCTCGTCCCAGGGCTCGTCGGGCGGCGCGGCCGTGTCCCACTCCGTCATCGACACGTCGACGTCACTCCCCCTCCTGGACGGCCCGCCGGGCCGTTCGCCCCGGACGCCGCCGGTGTACCACCCGGCCCGGACATCCGCGGCCGGGCTCGGCCGCCGGGACGTCAGCGAAAACTATGCGAGCCGCTGTGCACAGCGGTGTGGACGACGCGCGGGGGAAGAAGTTCTACCCATGTGGAGTACCTGTGGAGAACTGCCCGCGACACGCCCTGGAAGCGGCATGCAAGTGGCGTCTGATCAGGCGTGGGAGAACTCACAGGGGCGGGTGGGGATAACTCGTCTCACCCTGCGGTCGAAGGTCGCAGCGCACCGTGCACCGCCTGCTGCGGGCGCCGTCCTGCGGCACGGTACCGGGGGCCTCGGACACCGCCTCGGAGACGTCCCGGGAGGCCTCCTCCAGCCGTGCTGCAGCGCCCGGCGGGGCGACCGTACCCCCGGTCCAGGGATGCAGAACGGCGCCGCTCCGCGGGTCGCGGAACGGCGCCGTGTCTGCCGTGTGGTGCGGTCAGGCGCGGGTGCCGACCACCTCGAGGTGCAGCGTGGCGCTGACGTCCTCGCGCAGGCGGACGGTCGCCTCGTGGCTGCCCGTCTGGCGCACCGGGGAGGCGAACTCCACGGCGCGGCGGTCGATCGAGCCGAGGCCCGCCTCCGCGACGGCGGTCTGCACGTCGGCGGTCGAGACCGAGCCGAACAGGCGGCCGGCCTGGCCGGTGCGCACCGAGATCGTGATCGGCTGCGCCTCCAGCCTGGCCTTCAGCGCCTGCGCCTCCTCGATCGAGGCGGCCTCGCGCGACTTCCGCGCCTTGGCGAGGGCGTCGACCTGCTTCTGGCCGCCGCGGGTCCAGCCCGTGGCCAGGCCCTGGGGGACGAGGTAGTTGCGGGCGTAGCCGCCCTTGACCTCGACGACGTCACCCGCGCTGCCGAGGCCGGAGACCTCGTGGGTGAGGATCAGCTTCGTGGTTCCCATGTGGACCCCTCCCGTCAGCGGCCGGAGCCGGAGTAGGGCAGCAGGGCCATCTCGCGCGCGTTCTTGACGGCGCGGGCGATGAGCCGCTGCTCCTGCACGGAGACGCCCGTGATGCGGCGGGCGCGGATCTTGCCGCGCTCCGAG
>JAKONM010000006.1 GCA_022701925.1 Microbacteriaceae bacterium | reverse complement strand
CGCACCGGTGGCGAAGGAGCACGGGCTCGACCACCTGATCGCCACCGTCATCCTCGGCGGGGTGTTCCAGCTGGTGCTCGGCGCGGTCGGCGCGGCGAAGCTGATGCGCTTCGTCCCCCGCGCGGTGATGATCGGTTTCGTCAACGCACTCGCGATCCTGATCTTCACCGCGCAGCTGCCGAACATCATCGGCGTCCCCTGGCTGGTCTGGCCGATCGCCGCAGCCGGCATCGCGATCATCGTCCTGCTCCCGAGGCTGACCAGGGCCGTCCCGGCCCCTCTGGTCGCCATCGTGCTGCTGACCGTCGTCACGGTGGTCGCCTCCATCGCGGTCCCCACCGTCGGCGACGAGGGGAGGCTGCCCGAGAGCCTGCCCACGCTGCTCGTCCCGAACGTGCCGCTGACCCTCGGCACGCTGCAGATCATCGCCCCCTACGCCCTCGGCGTCGCACTCGTCGGACTGCTGGAATCCCTGATGACGGCGAAGCTCGTCGACGAGGTCACCGACACGGTCTCCCACAAGACGCGCGAGGCCATCGGGCAGGGCGTCGCCAACATCGCGTCCGGCTTCTTCGGCGGCATGGGCGGCTGCGCGATGATCGGCCAGACGATGATCAACGTGAAGGCCTCCGGCGCCCGCACCAGGATCTCGACCTTCCTCGCCGGGGTGTTCCTGCTGGTCCTCGTCGTCGGCCTGGGCGACGTCGTCGCGATCATCCCGATGGCGGCCCTCGTCGCGGTCATGGTGATGGTGTCCGTCGGCACGTTCGACTGGCACAGCATCCGCCCCTCGACGCTCAAGCGGATGCCGGCCGGCGAGACCGTCGTCATGGTCCTGACGGTGCTGATCGTCGTCGTGACCGAGAACCTGGCGATCGGCGTGATCGTCGGCGTCGTCGCCGCGATGACCGTCTTCGCCCGCCGCGTCTCCCACTTCGCATCCGTCACCCGCACGCTGGAGACCGAGGCCGACGGGACGCCGTACGCCCGCTACACCGTGGACGGCGAGCTGTTCTTCGCCTCCAGCAACGACCTCACCACGCAGTTCGACTACCTCGACGACCCCGCACTCGTCGTGATCGACATGACCCGCTCGCACGTCTGGGACGCCTCCACCGTCGCCGCACTCGACAGCATGAGACCAAGTACCGCGCTCGTGGAAAACGCGTCGACATCCGCGGACTCAACGACGCCAGCCGAGCGCTCCACGGTCGCCTGGCAGGCAGAATCGGTGCCGGTGTCTGAAGGCTGATGTCGCGACGCCGACGAGCCCGCCCCGTCCACGGAGCGAGCCGCAGCGGGCTCACCGGTGCGGACCCTCAGACGCTCCAGAGCTGGTCGCCGTCGTCCGGGCGGCCGCCCTGAGTCGCGTGCAGCACCTTCAGCAGCAGGCGGTTCAGCTCGGCGCTCTCGCCGGGCTCCAGCCCGATGTCGGTCAGGTCGTTCGTGCCCACCGCGATGCCGCGGACCTCCCGCAGCAGCCGGCCGCCCTGCTCGGTCAGCCTCACGGGGTTGCGGCGTCCGCGCGACCGGTCGCCCGTGCGCGCGATGAGCCCCCGCTCCTCGAGCCCGTCGAGCAGCGGGGCGACGCTCTGCGGGCGCACCAGCACGGAGCGGGCCAGGTCCGCCTGCGTCATCTCGACCTCGATCGCGAGGTGGGCGAGCACGCCGAACTGGATGGGGTTGAGGCCGCGCGCGGCCAGCCGGTCGGTGAGGCGCTGCCCGAGGAGTCGGGCGACGCGCACCACGCTCCAGGTCAGGAGGCCGTCCAGCTCGTCCTGGGTCATCTCCGCGTCCACCACACGCACATCCTCCCGTCAGGTCGCGGCCCTACCGTTCTTCTTGCAGATTCCTGCTACTGAGAAGAGGGCACGGCGATGAGCGACTCCACGACCGACGACCGCAAGCACGTCACCGAGCTGGTGCGGGAGGCCAGGACGGCGATGCTGACCACGATGACCGCGGACGGCAAGCACGTCAGCCGACCCATGGGCCTGCAGGAGGTCGAGTTCGACGGCGACCTCTGGTTCTTCGCCGACGACGACTCCGCGAAGGTCGCCCAGATCCGTCAGGAGCCGTCGGTGAACGTCTCCTTCACCGACGAGAAGGGCCACTCCTGGACCTCCCTCTCCGGCCGGGCGGAGGTCGTGCACGACCGCGCGAAGGCCGAGCAGCTGTGGTCCCCCGTGCTGAAGGCCTGGTTCCCCGACGGCGTCGACACCCCCGGACTCGCCCTGATCAAGGTGCACGCCGACAGCGCCGAGTACTGGGACGCGCCCACCAGCACCGTCGGGTTCATCGCCGGCGTCGTGCGCGCCGCCGTCACCGGGAACCCGAAGCGGGACCCGATCGACAACGGCACCGTCGAGCTGTGACCGCCGCACCGAGCGGGTCCGGGCCCGAGCGGGCGCAGCGCCTGCTGGTGCTCGGGGCCAACGGGCCCACCGGGCGACTGGTCGTGCAGCAGGCCCTCGACCGCGGCTTCGCGGTGACCGCCCTGACCCGCCGGCCCGAGTCCTTCCCGGTCGAGCACGACCGCCTCACCGTCGTCGGCGGCGACGCGACCGACGAGAGGACGATGGACGCGGCGCTCGACGGCTGCGATGCGGTCGTCTCCACGATCGGCACCGCCTACACGTGGAGGCCCGTGCAGGTCTACTCGGCCAGCGGGCGGCTCGTCGTGGAGGCGATGCGGCGGGCCGGGCTGCGGCGCCTGATCATCGTGACCTCGATGGGCGCCCCGAGGGAGGTCCACGGCAAAGGTCTCGGGCAGACGGTCCTGATGCGCCTGCTGCGGAACACGTTCAGCCGCACGCTCTACGACGACATGCTGCGGCTCGAGCAGATCGTCACCGCCAGCGGGCTCGACTGGACGATCGTGCGCCCGCCCGGCCTCAGCAACGACCCGGGCACCGGGTACGCGATCGCCGACACCACCATCGACGGGCCGGGCATGGCCCGTGCCGACCTCGCGGCGATGCTCCTCGACCAGGTCGCCGACACCGCCTGGATCGGAAGGACCGCGGCGGTGGCCACTCCCGGGCTGCGGCTCGACCCCGTCAAGGTCGTCCGGGAGGAGATCCTGAAGCGCTGAACATCGCCGGCTCGGCGGAACGGGGAGTCGGGACCGACCGTCAGGCAGGCCCCGACTCCAGGGCCTCGGCGAGCCGCGCGGTGATGGCCTTCAAGGTCGGAGCCAGCAGCTCCTGCTCGACGGGCAGCGCGCCCTCGCGGGCCAGCGTGACCAGGCCGTGCACGAGGGCCCAGCTCAGCACGGCGTCGACGGAGTCGCCCTCGCCGGTCGAGTGGAGCAGCGGAGCGATCGCGCGCTGCTGGGCGGCCTGCAGGTGCGGGTCGTCGGGGCGGAGGACGGCGCGGTGGAACATCAGGTCGTAGAGCGCGCCGTGCTGCAGGCCGAAGGCGACGTAGAGATCGCCCAGACGCGCGAGCCGTCGCCGGTCGCCGGTCGCCGAGTCGCGTTCGAGGGACTCGGCCAGCTCGAGGAAGCCCGTCGTGGCCAGGGCGGTGAGCATGCCGGCCCGGTCGCCGAAGAAGTACCCCGGCGCCGCGTGCGAGAGCCCCGCCCGCCGCGCGACCGCGCGCAGCCCGAGCGCGCCGAGCCCGTGCTCCTCCAGCTCCGTACGGGCGGCGGCGAGCAGCGCCTCGCGGGCGTCGGAGGGTGTCGGCGAACTCACGGGAACATCGTCGCGCTCGGGCTTGACAGTGTCAAGTCGCAGGCGCATGCTCGACGCACCGCTTGACACTGTCAACCTGAAGGAGTCCCTCATGTCGATCCCGTCCGTCCGCAGCACCCGCTCCATCGCCTCGCTCGCGTCCGCGCACTCGCTGGCCTCGGCGTTCTCCAGCACGTCCACCGCCTCCGCGTTCTCCGCCGCCTCGTTCTTCTCGGCCTTCTCCGCAGCCTCCAGCGGGTCCATCGCGTCGCTCGCGTCCGCCGGCTCGATCCTCTCCGTGCTCTCGGTCGGATCGATCGGGTCGGTGCTGTCCATCGGCAGCATCGGCGGCTTCGGCCACGTCGGCGACGTCCCCGTGCTGCCCACCGTGCTGCGGGCGTTCGGCCTCAGCGCCTGAGTGCGGCCGCGGGGCGATCGATCGCGGTCCGAGCAGGCCTCCGCCGCGGGCGGACGACGATGCGCAGAGCGCGTCGTCGACCGTCGGCGGTCAGGCCCGGATGCCGTCGGGTCGTCGAGCCGGGTGATCGGATCGCAGCAGCGCCCACACCTGCTCGTCGTGGAAGGCTCCGCCGTTCAGCCACGCACCGCGCAGGGTGCCCTCGAGCGTCATCCCCAACCGCTCGGCCACCGCGGCGCTGCGGACGTTGTCCGCTCGGCACCGCCACTCGACGCGGTGCAGCCCGCGTTCGAGCAGCGCCCAGTCCACCAGCAGGGCCGATGCGCGGGTGACCAGCCCCCGCCCCTCCCCCGCCGGCTCGAGCCAGCAGCCGATCTCGCACACCCCGGCCGCGGCGCTGAAGGCGACGAACATGACGCCGCCCACCAGGCGCCCGTCCGACCAGATGCCGTACAGCCGAGCGCCGTCCGCGGCGGCCGAGGCCGCGTAGCGCGACAGCACGGCCGCCGCGCCCTCGACGGAGTCGGTGACGAAGGCCGGACCCACCCAGGGCCGGATGTGCTCGCGGGCACGGTCCATGTGTGCGGCGAACTCCTCGGCGTGCCAGACCTCCAGGGGACGCAGCTGCGCGGCGGCGCCGAACGCGTGGTGGAACATCGGGGCAGCGTCGCACGACGGGGCGTCGCCGCCGAAGCGTTCCACGCGGTCGTGGTGGGCCTCGGTTGCCGCCGGCGACTGCACGCACAGCCGCTGGAACCTCGCGGATCGAGCAGATCGGGCTCGATCGATGCGCACTGCGTCGAACCTCGGGGGGGGTGCTGCCGCAGTGTCGGAGGCGCGCCCCGGCGCAGCCCGTGAGAAGCGCTTGAATCCGTACCGGATCAGCCGGTCCGTGCTCGCGCCGCCCCATGCTGGTAGGCCGTCGACATCGGAGGTCTCCCGTGTCCCTGCTCCTGCCCGAAGGCACCCGACTGCTGCACATCGGACCCGCGAAGACCGGCACGACCGCGCTGCAGAGCGGGTTCCACCACAACCGGGAGGCGCTGAAGCCGCACGGCGTGCACTACGCGGGCCGCGGGTCGCAGGCGCGCGCGGCAGCCGGCGCCGTCGCCACGGGGAAGCGGATCGCCGGGCACACCCAGGGCGTGGAGGCCTGGCCGCGGCTGCTCAAGGAGGTGCACGACAGCGACGCGAAGCGCGTCGTGATCTCCAGCGAGACCTTCGCGCGGGCCGACGACGTCGGCGCCGCCCGGGCGATCGAGGGCCTGGGCGCCGACCGCACCCACGTCGTCATCACGATGCGTCCGCTGGTCGACATGCTGTCCTCCTCCTGGCAGCAGCACGTGCAGCTCGGCAGCCGGCAGGCCTACGGCGCGTGGCTGGAGGCGAACCTGAACGCGGCCGATCGGGAGCCCGCGGCGCAGCCCGCCTTCCTCAGGAAGAGCCGCATCGACGTGCTCGCGCGGCGGTGGGGCGCGCTGGTCGGCACCGACAACGTCACCGTCGTGTCGCTGGCGGCGGCACCCCGCGACTTCGTGCTGCGCACCTTCGAGCGGCTGACCGGGCTGCCCGAGGGCACCCTCGTGCCCGACCCGCGCTCCGACAACGTCTCCCTCGGCTTCGGCACCACGGAGGTGATCCGGCACTTCAACGGACGCTTCTCGGACCAGCCCGGAGCGTCCGCGGACGTGCAGGCGGCCGTGGTCGAGTTCGGCGCCGTCCGCCACCTGCGGCAGCGACCGGACCTGCTGCGCGCCGACAGCCGCATCGAGGTGCCCCGCTGGGCGGCTGAGCGGGCCGGCGCGATCGCCGCCGAGATGAACCGCGACCTGCTCGACGCCGGGGTGCGGGTGGTGGGCGATCTGCAGGCGCTCACCGAGCCGAGCCGCACCCCCGTGCCGTTCGTCGAGGAGCCCGACGCCGTGGACACCGAGGTGGCCGCCGAGCTGCTGCTCGGCATGATGCTCGCGGCCGGCGACGGCATGCCGTCCTTCTCCCGCATCAAGCACGCCGCCCCGGTGCACGCGATCGACGACATGCGCACCACGGAGCTCGTGGGCCACGCGGTCAGACGGGTCGCCAGCCGCGTGCGGAGCCGGCTGGCCGGCCACTGATCCGGTCGGTCTGCGAGCGTCGACTGCGACCTCCGGGCCCCCGGTGTGGACGTCGCGGCCTCCGTCCGCTCGGGTGCGCTGCCGTCGTCCTCGCTCCAGCGCACAGGACGACGTGGGAGGTTCAGGACATGAGCAGATCGCCCGAGGCGTCGGACGCCGTGAGACGGTCGGTCGGCCGCAGGGACGTCACGGAGTGGCGGTCCCGAGGCGGCCGACGGCTGGTCGAGGCGCACCGGCGGCTGGCCGAGCGCCGCAACGAGCCCCTGGCGGTCGCGACGACGCTCGCGATCGGCGGCGCGATCGCGGTCGCGGGGGTCTGGGCGACGACGTTCCTCTACGACGCCGTCGCCGACCAGGACGGCATCGCCCGGCTCGATCGGCCGGTGCTGGCCCGGGCGAAGCGCGCACGGGGCCCGCTGCCGAACGGCGCCGCCGCCGCCATCGCCCACCTGTTCGGCCCGATCGGCATGCCGGTCCTGGCCGCCGCCGCGGGCACGACGCTGTCGCTGCGGGCCCGCGACCCGCTGCCGGTCGTCACGGTCGCAGCCGCGGGTGCCGGGTCCGTGCTGATGACCCTGGGCGGCAAGGGCGTCGTCGACCGGCACCGACCGCCGCGGCGCGACGCGATCCCGCCCTTCGAGCACTCCCCCTCGTTCCCGAGCGGGCACACGCTGAACGCCACGGTCGTCGCGGGCACGCTCGCCTACCTGCTGATGCTCGAGCAGCGGCAGAACGCGCCGCAGATCGCGACCGCGGCGGTGGCGACCGCCGCGACCGCGACCGTGGGACTCAGCCGCGTGCTCCTCGGCGCCCACTGGTTCACCGACGTGCTCACGGGTTGGGCGGCCGGTGCCGGCTGGCTCGCGACCGTCGTCACCGCCCATCGGCTCCACCTGACCCTGCGCCCCTGACGGTCGACGGGTCCGTCAGCGGCGGACGTCGTCGGCCCGAACCGCCTCCAGCACCTCCACGGCGTGCTGCACGCCGTGCTCGGCCCGCACGGCGCGACCGACGGCGGCCGCCCGCGGGCCCTGCCGCAGCGCCTCGCCCACCGCGACCCTCAGCGCATCCGCCGTCACCCGCCGGAACGGCACCGGGGCCGCCGCGATGCCGACACGGTGCAGGCGGTGCGCCCAGAACGGCTGGTCGGCGATGAAGGGCACCACCACCGACGGCACCCCGGCGCGGGCGGCCGCGTGCGCCGTGCCCGCGCCGCCGTGGTGCACCACGACGCTCGCGCCCTGCAGCACCGGCCCGAGCGGTGCGGACCGCATCGCCAGCACGTCCGGCCCCAGCAGGTCGTGGCGCGGCTGCAGGCCGCCCCAGCCGGTGAGCAGCAGCACGCGCAGGCCGTGCGCGCGCGCCGCAGCGACCACCGCCTCGGCCCGCAGCACCGGGTCGCCCGCGGCCATGGAGCCGAAAGAGGCGACGAGCACCGCGCCCCGCAGGAACGCCGCGACCGAGGGATCGAGGACGTGGTCGGTGCGTTCGTCGGACCAGGCGCCGGTGAGGTGCACCCGGCTCGGCCAGTCCGAGGGGCGGGGCAGCAGCTGCGGACTGATCGCCATGAGCGTCGCCCGCGACCGGGTCCGAGCACCCGGCGACCGACCGGCCGGCAGCTGCTCGGCCGCTGCTGCGACGTCGGCCCGGAGCAGCCGGGCCGCGGCCCGCGGCACGGCGTAGGTCCACCGGTTCGCACGCCCGAGGTCGCGCAGCGCGGTCGGCCCGCCCGCGGCAGGCAGCTCGACGCTCGGAGTCGCGACCGGCGAGAACTCCACCAGCACGCGCGGCACCGCCAGGGCGTCGGCGACCATCGGCGCGCTGAGCACCAGCGGGTGGTGCACCACCACGTCCGGCCGGAACGCGACGGTCTCGCGCACGGCCGCGGCGAGCATGCGGCGCAGCGACGGCCGCACCTCGCCCCGCACCCGGCGCAGCACCGCCATGGGCCCGCCCGTCAGGTCGGGCACGACCGCCGACGCCGGCATCTCCAGACTCACCGCGTCGAGCCCGGCCGCATCGGCGCCCGATCCGTCCACCAGGCCGAGGCGCACCTCGTGCCCGGCGTCGGCCGCGTGCCGGGCCAGCGCGGTGAACGGCTCCACATCGCCGCGGGTCCCGGCCGTCAGGAGCATCATCCGCACCCCTGCAGTCTGTGCTGCGCCTCCGAGCGCGCCCCGTGCGGCCTCCGTCGGAGGGCATCGCCGCGTCGCGACCCGCAGACTGGGAGCCTCGGTGGCAGGCGGCTCCGACGGACAGCTGAGGAACCGGCCATGCTCGATCGCGGCACGTCGTGCGCGGCACGCCCCTGCTGCCGGAGCCGGCGCCGATGACGCTCGCGATCCCGACGCGATCCCCGTGGGCCGGGCTGGCGCGGCTGGTCCACATCTCCCGGCCGGTGCTGTGGATCAACACCATCGGCACCGGGATGGTCGGCATCTGGCTGACGGGTCGCTTGTTCGATCTGACGGCGCTGCCGATCGTGCTGTGGCTGACGCTGCCCTTCAACCTGCTGATCTACGGCGTGAACGACATCTACGACCAGGAGACGGACGCGCTGAACCCGCGCAAGGGCTCCGTGGAGGGAGCGCGCATCGCCCCCGCCGAGGCGCGCTCCATCGCGTGGGCGGTCGCGCTGATCAACGCGCCGTTCCTCGTCTGGTTCGTCCTGACGCTGCCGCCCGCGGCGGTCGCGGTGATCCTGCTCTACGCCGGCGTCTTCGTCTTCTACTCCGCGCCCCCGCTGCGCTTCAAGACGCGGCCGTACCTCGACTCGCTGAGCAACGCCGCCTACGCGCTGCCCCTGCTGATCATGCCGGCCGCGCTGCAGGCGCCGCCGCTGTGGCCCGCCGTGGTCGGGCTGATGGCCTGGAGCGTCGCGAAGCACGCCTTCGACGCCGTGCAGGACATCGAGGAGGACCGCGGCGCTGGCATCACCACCACCGCGACGCGGCTGGGGCCGCGCGGCACCGCGATCTGGAGCGGGTCGTGGTGGCTCGTCGCGACGATCCTGTTCGCCCTGATCAGCCTGCCCGTCGCCCTGGTCAACCTCGTGATCGCCGGCATCCTGGTGGTGCGCCTGCTGCGCCGCCCCACCCCGGAGAACGGGCACCGCCTCTACCCGCTGTCGGTCGGCTTCCCCTACATCGCGGGCACCGTGGCAGGGGTCCCGCTGGTCTTCACCCTCGTCCTGGGCACGTGGTCGTGACGGCCGCCCGCTCCGCGGCCGCAGGATGCCGCGCATGAGCCGCGTCGTGGTCGTCGGCGGCGGGCTCGGCGGGCTCGCCGCCTCCGCGCTGCTGGCACAGGCCGGCCATGCCGTGACCCTGCTGGAGGCCGCGACGACGCTCGGCGGCAAGAGCCGGCGCATCGAGCTCGACGGGCAGCGCATCGACACGGGTCCCTCGCTGGTCACGTTCCCCGCGGTGTGGGACGAGCTGCTGCACCGCCTGGACGCCGGGCCCGCCCGCATCACGGACGTCGGCGCGCTCGACCTGCAGCGGCTGCCCGAGATCGGGCGCTACCACTACGCGGGCGAGACCGTCTCGCTCCCCGTCCCCGCGGGCCACCCGTGGCACGCGGCCTGGCAGCGGTTCAGCGAGATCCACGCCCCGCTGGCCGATGACGTCACCGCGCTGCTGCTGACCGACCCGCGCTCCCGGGGCGCGCTGCCCGCCGTGCGCCGGCTGCTCGGCGTCTACGGCTCCCGGCTGACGACCCGGGCCTACCTCGACTCGCTGACCTGGCTGCCGGACGGGCTGCGCGAGGTGATCGCCATCCACACGCTGAACGCCGGGGTCTCGCCCGCGCGCACGCCGGCGCTCTACGCGAGCATGCCCGCGATCATGGCGGCGACCGGCGCGTGGGTGCCCCGAGGCGGGGTGCACGAGATCGTGACCGCCCTGCGCCGTCTCGCGGAGGCCGCGGGCGTCGAGGTGCTGACCGGGCAGGCCGTCACCCGCATCCGGCGCGGCCGAGTGCGGACGGCGCAGCGCGAGCATGCGGCCGACCTGGTCGTCAGCGGACTGGACGAGGACCGGCTGGGGGCGCTGCTCGGCCGGCCCGCCCCGCGCCGGCCGCGGACGCTGTCCTGCTCGGCGATCGCGGTGCACGGCGTGCTGAGCGCCCCCCTGCCGGAGCACGTGCCGGCGCACAGCGTCGTCCTCCCCCGCCACCCGGCCGCGCTGCACCGCAGCCTGGCCGCCGGGGACGAGCCGGCGGACACGATGGCCTTCGTCAACCACTACCGCGCCGGCGAGGTCTACCCGAACACGCGCAGCACGGTCGGCGTGCTGCTCACCGGGCCGGCGAACGACGAGCGGTACACCGTGGACCACCCCTTCGTGCAGCGCGAGATCGTACGCATCTCCGAGACCCTCGGGCTGGACGCGTCGCTCACCGAGGGCATGACGGAGTCCGTCGTGCTCGACCCGCACCACTACGGGTCGTTCGGGGAGCCGCACGGCGCGCTCTACGGGGCGGCGAGGCCGGCCTGGCAGAGCGGCCCCTTCCACCAGCCCGCCTACCGGGACCTGCGGGCGCCGTGGCTGTGGCGGGTCGGCGCCTCGGTGCACCCGGGCGGCGGCATCCCCGCCGTGCTCGGCGGAGCGATGATCGCGACGGCACGGCTGCTGGCCCGGCACCCGGCCTGACCCGGGCCGCGGGCAGGCCGTTCCTGACGCCGGCTGCCGCAGCTCGCTCAGCCGCGCGGGATGGACCGACTGACGACGGTCTCGTCGCGCTCGTTCCCCGGCCCGACGTTGCCCCCGCTGAGCACTGCGACGGTCACCGCTCCCGCGTTGTTGCCGCTGACCGGACCGAAGCAGGACTGCGGCACGGTCACCTGCACGCTGCCGGCCTTCACCTCGGCCCTCAGGCCCGGGCACGAGTAGTCCTGGAGCACGTCCTCGGTGAACTGGCTGAAGGCGACCTGGTCGAGCGGCGCCCCCGGGTGGCCGGGGCCGACCTTGATCAGGAACTCGTTCGGCCGCGGATTCGGCCAGCGCTTCGGATCCACCCCGGCGACGCGGACCGTCGCGGTCACGCCGTCGAAGTAGTTCCCGCGCCCGGCGTTCGACTGATCCAGTGCGGCGGGATCGAAGCCCGGGATCGCCGTGGTGACGACCAGCGCGGCCGCTCCGTTCTTCACCGTGTAGCCGGTGATGTCGAGGAACGCCGGCGCATCGCCGACCGGGTCGACGGCACCGTCTGCACGCAGATCCTGGGCGGGATCGCGCTGCGGCAGGAAGCGGAAGTCGGTGCGGGTCACGGCCTCCCCCGCGCGGACCTCGATCAGGGTCGCGGCCCCGTAGGTCTCCGATCCGCCGCTGTCGCGGGTGTACCAGCGTCCCTCGTCGTCCGCCTTCCCGGGGCGGAAGCGGAGGAGCGTCGGGCCGGCGGGGAGGTTGCTGAAGCGGTAGACGCCCTCGGACCGCGTGAGGGTCCTGCCGACGCTCACGAGGCTGCGCGGAACGCCTCCTCCGAGCCGGAAGGCCTCGACCGGGACACCTGCGGGCACCGGCTTCCCCGTGCTCCGGGAGACGTGACCGGACAGGCGGGCACCGGGCTGCATGCTGGTGTCGATGCGGATCGTGCGGCGGCTGCTCACCACGCTCCGCGAGGACGGGGCCCACTTCCCGTCCGCGGTGTCCGCATCCCGGTCGCCCGGGTCCGACACCACCAGCTGGTAGCTCCTCCCCTGCGGCAGGCGCGCCTCGTACCGCCCGGTGGAGGACGTGCGCCCCTGCTTCGCGACGAAGTTCCGACCCGGCGTCCGCTGCACGACCTTGAAGACGACGCCGCCGATCGGCTTGCCGGTGGTCGACCGCACATGGCCCTTCACGACCACCGTCGTCGCCGCTTCAGCGGGCTGAGCAGGTCCGCCGGAGGCCAGCAGCGCGAGGCCGGCGGACACCGCGAGGATCGCAAGGCGCTTCATCGCACTCCTTCAGTCGTGCTCGTCACGGTAGATCGGGCGGACCCCCTCAGGGCGCCCCACTCCGGGGGCCCGCCGGACCACGACCTCCGCGTGCTGTCCGGTCGACGACCGTCCGGTGAAGGAGCGGCGTCGTCCTGCTGCACCGCCCCCCGGTCCAGATCCGCTGCGGGCACCGGCGCCGGTCAGCCGCCGACGATCTGCTTCGGCGTGCTGGCCGGGGTGCTGATGGTCACGAGGTGGCGCTGCGTCGAGGTGGCCACGACCAGCTTCCCGAAGGCCGACACCGGATCCTGCAGCCGGTAGTAGCGACGGGTGGACGCGGTCAGCCTCCCCGCGTTCGTCCGCTGCTCCACCCGACCGGCCTTGCAGCCGTTCGTGCTCGTGCGGTCGATCCAGGCGACCGCGGCGCTCCGCACGGTCGGGTACAGCGCGCACCGCTCGTCCACGACCTTCGACTTCGAGCCGTCGAGCGGGATCAGCCGGACCCTCGTGTCCTCGTCCATGCCGACGGTGCAGCGCACCTGGGTGCGGGACGCCTCGCCGCACGAGATCGGAGTGCCGATCGCCGGCGACGTGCCCGTCGCCGGGTAGATCTGCGTGTAGGTGCCGGGCTTCGACCACGGCATGGACTGCAGCGTGCCGGCCGAGGCGGCGTCGCCGCCGTCCGTGGGGTCGCTGATCAGCAGCCCTGCCGGGGCCGCCTGCACCGAGAAGTACTCGCCGTCGGGCCGCGGCACGCCGAGGTCGGTCATCCGGCCGTCGGTCGTGACGCGCCGTAGCCCGACCGCCTGCCGGCCGTCGGTGCCGCCCTCGACCGGCGTCGCGATGATCCACCCGTTCGGCGCCGGCGCCACGATCGAGGAGGCCTCGGGCAGGCTCCACCGGCCCGAGGTGCCCTGCTCAGGACGGATCCACAGCACGTCGGTGATGCCGTCCTGCGGCACGACGACCTCCTTGCGGAACAGCGGCTCGTCCCCGACCAGGTAGGCGCTGTACCCCTTCGGCACGGTGATCCGATGCTTCCGGTCGTCGAGGACGTACCGCGTGCCGCCGGAGCCGTCGAACGCCTTCGCGGTCTTCTTCGCCGCGTACAGCAGGTGGGAGGCGGACCCGTCGAGCGCGAAGTACTTCGTCACCGCCTTCGGCGCTGCGGACGGTGCAGCGGTGGCCGCTGCCGGAGTCCCCGCTGCAACGGCGAGCGCCGCCACCGATGCGAGCAGTGCTGCCCGAAGTCGCCCCATGATGATCCCCGTCCCCCCGGACCGACCGCGCCGTCGCGGACCGTGAAGCGGCGACCCTAAGCCTCGGCTGTGCGCATCACAAGGAGCTGCACGGAACGCGGCGTTGACCGCTCGCCCTGCACGCTTCGAGGTCGAGGACGTCCTGCGGACGGCCGGCCCGCTCCTGACCAGCTGTCGGGACACCCGCGTGGCATCCGGCGGGACGGGCCGCAGTTCCTACTCTCTCGGGGACGTCAGCCGGACAGCCCGGCAGGACGCACGTCGGAGGCGGCAGCGATGATGAGCAGGCGGACGGGTGCCCGGGCGGTCTTCGCCGTCCTGGTCGCCGCCGCGCTCGTGGTCGTCGGCCTGCTGGTGCCCGTCAAGGCCGCGGACGCGGCGACGCGGTCGACCTGGGACGCGATCGCGCAGTGCGAGAGCGGCGGCAACTGGTCGATCAACACCGGCAACGGCTACTACGGCGGACTGCAGTTCACCGCCTCCACCTGGCGCGCCCACGGCGGCGCCGGCTCCGCGGCGGGTGCGAGCAGGGCCGAGCAGATCAGGATCGGCATGCGCGTCGTCGCGAGCCAGGGCTGGGGCGCCTGGGGAGGCTGCGCCGCCCGCCTCGGCCTGCGCGGCCGCGCGCTGCCGAAGGACCTCCGGGACGCTGCGGCTGCCGCTGCCGCGGCCCGCATCAAGCCCTGCGCCGCCCGGTCCCTCAGGGCGCGCTACCTCGACGTCGGCACGACCGCCGGCGCCCGGTACGCCGACCTCGTGCTCGTCAACACCGGCAAGCAGCGCTGCCGGCTCGTGGGCGCCGCCCGCATGATCCGCGCGGCCGTCGACCGGGAGGCGGTGCGCACCGGCACCATCCGGGCTGCCGCCTTCACGCCCGCCAAGCGCACGGGGGCCGCCGCGAAGCACCCGCACCTGGTGCTGCGGGCCAACGGCGGGCGGGCCGTCAGCCGCGTCCCGATCAGGACGGCCGCCGCAAGCGCGAAGCACTGCCGCCGCACCGCCATCGCCGTGCGCAGCGCGGGCTCGACCACCGTCGACGCGGCGTTGGACGGGCTGCGCCTGCAGACCTGCACGAGGACCGGGTCCAAGATCCTGTCGCTGCGACGCCCGGTCGCCACCCGCTCGTCCGACGCGCAGCCGGCCGCCGACGTCCCCGCGCTCTCGACCCGCTGAGGCCGTCCGCGACGGGGTCGCACCCCGTCTGCTCGGCCCCGGACCCCGCTGACGGGCTCGATCGGCGAAGTCACCGCCCGCCCGCGAGCTCCTCCTGCAGTCCTGCGAAGGCGATCCGGTCATCGGCGGAGCCGGCGTGCGGCGCCCGGAACCAGCGGGCGAAGCCGTCGATCTCTCCCAGCCGCCGGTCCAGCGCGAAGAGCTCGAGCATCGCGGGGTCGGGGTCCACGCGCTCGGCGTGGCCGGCCGCGACCAGCGCGGCGAGGTCCCGCTCCCACGGGGCGAGCCGCACGGACTCCCAGTCGACGAGGAGGATGCCCGCCGGGGTGCGCAGCTGGTTCGCGGGCTGCGTCTCCCCGTGGGTCGGCACCCACCGGCGCGAGCCCGCGACCGTCGCGAGGTCGCGGTGCCGACCGACCCAGTCGGCGATCGCGTCCAGCCGCGCGACGATCGCGATCCGCGCGTCCTCGCCGAGCGGCCCGGCCTCCCACCGCTCCGCGGTCGCCTCGCGGAGCCGGCCGAGGACCTCCTCGCCCGGTACGGGCCCCCAGCGTCGCAACGAGGCCGGCGCAGCCGCAGCGTGCAGGCGCTGCAGCATCTCGACCTCCTCGTCGAGGGTGCCGGGCTCGTCGAACGCGTCGGCGGGCAGCGGCACACCGTCGAGCCACGGCGTGCAGCTGAGCACGCCGTGCGCGACGGGCAGCAGCTGCGCCCCGTCCGTCCGCGCGGTCGGAGCGACGATGAAGGCGAGTCCCTGCTCGGCGAGCCGCAGCGCGGCCTCATGAGCGTCCGCCAGCTCCGCCGCACGCCGGCCCTCGGCGCGGTCGTAGGTCGCGAACCACACCGGGCGATCGGCGTGAGCGGCCCGCCAGTGGTGCGCCCCGAAGCCCAGCGGCAGGTGCGCCACCCGATCGACGCCGCCCCAGCCGGCTGCGACCGCAGCGAGCACGGCGGCGTCGGTCAGCTCGTCGGGCCGCTCTCGCACGCCTGCACGCTAGCCGCGCCGCGCTCACCGAAGGGCGGCGGTGATCGTTCGGGCGGACACTGGACGGCATGACGCGGAGGTCGGCCCTGCTGGGGGCGCTGGTCGTGCTGGCGATGACGGCGCTGGCCGGCTGCGCGGCGACGCCCGGCGTCGTGTCCTCCACCCGCCCCACGACGGTGGACGCGCCGCTGACGCTCGCGTCGCAGCCCGCGACCGACGAGGCGCTGATCGGCTGGCCGGGAGCTGCCGGTCAGATCGTGCGGTGCTCCGGCCCGGTGGTGGGGACCACTCGGGGCGCGCCCTACGGCGGCGAGGACGTCGGCACCACTCCGGACGCCGCCCTCGAGGCGGGCAGGAGCTGGTTCAGCTGGGACGGCGCCCAGAACGGGTTCTCCTTCGTGAAGGAGGCCGACGACCGCCGGCTCTACGTCCTGGACGTCGACGGCCTGGTGAAGCAGGCGCTGATCCTGCGGCACGGGCCCGCCCTCAGGGGCGACGGCACCCGGGACACGGTCACCCGCTGGTGGCTGGAGTCCTGGGCGCGCTGCGACTACGCCGAGCTGCCCGACGAGGTCGCCCGCGAGCGCGGCCTGCAGCTGTGGACCGATGCCGACGGGCGGCGCCAGCCGACCTCGACCCTGGTCTCCTTCGACTTCCGCGGCGACTGCTTCCCCGGCACGACCGCTCTCGACGTCGACGGACCCGTGGTCGGCGGCTCGGGCGAGGACGCACCCGTCGAGTACGTCCGTGCCCCGCACCCCGACCTGCGCTCGTACTTCGCCGACTCCTACGTCGAGCACACCGCGGTACCCGGCGACGCGATCGACTCCGGCTACTCGCGCGCCGGCGACCGCCTCTGGTTCGCGGAGGACCGCCGCTTCGCCTACATCGGCAGCGAGGACGACGCCGAGGCGTGGCCCCGCAGCTCGCAGCCGATCCGGTGCGCATGAGCCCGACCGACGGGGAGCGCCCCTCCGCGAGCCCGGCCCCGGCCCCGGCCCCGGCCCCGATGAGCGACCGGCGGTTCCTGACGGTGCTCGTCGGCGCCCTGGCGGCCGTCGTCGGGATCGGCCTCGTCGTGCTGGCCCTGCTCGGCCTGCGGGATCCGCTCCACCGCGACTTCGACACCGGTGTCGTCCGGGACACCAGCCGCGTCCTCCTGGGCACGGCGACGTTCGGTGCCGTCCTCACCGTCGTCGGAGCGGGCGCGGCCGTCGCGCTGGTCCGCCTGCACCTGCGTGATCGGCGCTGACGCCTCCCGCCGGGAGCGCGAGGATCAGCCGCGCGCTCGCCGGCCGACGCTGAGCCCTGCGGCCAGCAGCAGGCCCCCCTGCATCCGTGCATCCGGAGTCCCCCGCCCACTCCGACACCGCGGGGCGGGCGGATAGCGTGACCGGAGTGAGCATCGCTGCACGCCCCGGCGACCGGCCGCAGACCTCGGTCGAGGGCCCTCACCGTCAGCTCACGCAGCGGGCGACGCCGGAGCTCTGGGGCCGCCTGGTCGCGGAGGTCTTCGGCCTGCCCGGGACCGAGGAGGGCATCAGCCAGGTCTCCCCGGCGTCCTCCCGAGCGGTCCTCCTCGTGGATCAGCACGAGGAGCTCGACCCGAGCACGTCGCTCGCGCCGGGACGACGACTCGAGCCCGTGCACCTGCACGGCGTCGACGACACGAGCGTCCACCTGTGCCTGCCCGCCGAGCGCGGTCGTCGGGTCAGCGGGCTCGGGTGGGCCGAACCGCACCAGTACGAGGAGTTCGGCACCGAGTTCATGGTCTACGGCCCGCGATCTGCGGACGAGCTGCAGACCGTGCTGTCCCTGATCGAGGAGAGCATCGAGTTCGCGCGCCGCCCCGGGCGCGCCTGAGACCCCGCGCGGGCGGAGAGCGGGGCCGCCGGCGAGCACCGCTCAGACGGCGAGCGCGCGGAGGCCCACGGCCGCCCAGGTGCGGTACGGGCGCCACGCCTCGGCGACCTCGTCGAGGCGGACGGTCGCGCCGTACCGACGTGCGACCTCCGCCTCCAGCCGCGGCTCGGTGCGCGGCAGCGCGTCGGGATGGTTCGCGCCCCGCACGACCACGAGGCCCGCGGCGAACGGGCCGAGCCCCTTGATCCGCTGCACGTGCTCGACGGCCTCGTCCGCCTCCATGGCGCGTAGCGCGATGCCGTCGAGCAGTCCCTCCAGCGCCGCCTCGCAGACGGCGTCGAGGTACTCCCCCTTGCGGCCGGGCAGGCCCAGGTCCCGCCCGTGCAGCACCTCGGGCGGCGGGAAGGCGCCGTCCCGGCCGAGCTGCTCGGTGATGCGCTGCTTCACCGCGGCGGCCTGGGTCATCCGGCTCCGCTGCGAGAGCACGGTCCACGCGGCGGCCTCGAACGCGGAGTAGAAGCCGCAGGGCCGGAAGCCGGGCAGCGCCTGCTGCACCTCGGCGATGACGGGGTCCCGGCGGCCGACCTCCGCCCAGCCCGTGCCGTCGACGCCGAGGGCCATGAACCCGAGCACCTGCGCCGTCGCCGCATCGAGGTCCCCCTCCCCCTGCAGGTGCAGGCGCGCGCCGCCCGCGATCTGCTCGATGCGCACGCGCGCAGGACGCCAGTCCGCCTCGCACAGGAAGACGGCGTCGAGCCCGTCGCCGTGCTGCGCGGCCAACCGGTTCGGGGCGAACCCCTCCCAGAACCGGCGGCTGACCGCCAGCGACCAGGGGCCGCGCACCTCGACGTCCCGGACGAGCCCGCGCCGCCCGCCGACCTGCTGCTCGAGCATCGCCCGCACCCCCTCCCGTGCCGTGTCCGTGCGCCCGACGTCAGCCGCGGTCGTGCAGCGTGATCCGGTAGCCGTCGGGGTCGGCGAAGGTGAAGGTGAACCCGAAGGGGCCCTCGACCGGCTCGGTGACGATCCGGACACCGGCGGCGACCAGCGCGTCGTGCAGCCCTCGTGCCTCCGGCGCGTGCAGCCAGAGCGCGACGCCGCCGCTCGGGTCGGGCTGCTGGTCCAGGTCGAAGCCGGGCACCTGCTCGCGCACCGCGAAGGCGATCGGCCTCGTGGCGAACACGACGGCGTGCGGCGGCCCGGGTTGACGGGTCAGGCCCAGGTGCTGCTCGTAGAAGCGGGCGGAGACCTCGGTGTCGCGCACCTGCAGGGAGATGAAGTCGGGGCCGTTGACGGACATGGTCGCTCCTCGTATGTGTCAGTTGACTGACATGCAATGTATGTCAGAATCCTGTCATGCGTCAAGACGGGTCCGGCATCGACCTCGAGCTGTCGGTCGGCTACCGGCTGAAGGTGGCGACCTCCGCCCTGCACGCCGCCATGGAGGAGGTGCTGCGACCGCTGGGGCTGACCATCACGCACTACTCGACCCTGGAGCAGCTGGCGCAGCGGCCGGGGGTGTCGAGCTCCGACCTGGCCCGGGGCACCTTCGTCACCCGGCAGTCGATGAGCACCGTGCTGCAGACCCTGGCCGCCG
Source organism: Microbacteriaceae bacterium (assembly GCA_022701925.1). Lineage (GTDB taxonomy): Bacteria > Actinomycetota > Actinomycetes > Actinomycetales > Microbacteriaceae > Amnibacterium. The sequence continues at coordinate 1,591 of JAKONM010000006.1, read as the reverse complement.
CGGGCCTGATCACCCGCGCCGACACCGCTGCGCACGGGCGCGCGCTGCCCGTGGAGCTGACCGCCGTCGGGCGCGAGCGGCTGGCAGCCGCCAGTGCGGCGGTGCTGGCGGTGGAGCGGCGGATGCTCGCCGACGTCGACGAACCGGGTCTCATCGCCCTGCGGGACCTGCTGGACCGGTGCACCCGGGCGCTGCGCGCCTGACGGCCGGCCGCTCGCGCCGAGGCCCCGTGGCCCCGAGCGCGTGGCGGACCTCTCCAGACGCGTCATAGGAGCCGGACAGGCCGCCCCGATACAACATCGGCATGGACGATCCTCCCTCCGGTCACCAACCGACGCCCTCCGACCTCGGCCCGCGAGCTGCCGGCTCGACCGGGGGGCTCCGATGAACGAGTGGCTGCTGGTCGCCGTCGGCCTGCTGCTGACGGTCGGCACGGGCGTATTCGTGGCCTCCGAGTTCGCGCTGGTGAACCTGGACCGCAACGACCTGGAGAAGCGGCGGGACCGGGGCGAGAAGTCGCTCGGGCCGACGATCAGCGCGTTGAAGGTGACCTCCACGCACCTCTCGAGCGCGCAGCTGGGCATCACCCTGACGACGCTGCTGACGGGGTACACGTTCGAGCCCGCGATCAGCTCCCTGCTGGAGGGTCCGCTGACGGGCGGCGGCCTGGCGCCCGAGGTCGTGCCGGTGATCGGCGGTGTCGTCGGCGTGCTGCTGGCGACGGTGTTCTCGATGGTGATCGGCGAGCTCGTGCCCAAGAACTTCGCGCTGGCCCTGCCGCTGGCGACGGCGAAGCTGGTGGTGCCGCTGCAGATCGCCTTCACCACGGTCTTCAAGCCGGTCGTCCTGCTGCTGAACGACACGGCCAACGGGCTGATCCGCCGCATGGGGATCGAGCCGAAGGAGGAGCTGTCGGGCGCGCGCAGCGCGGACGAGCTGACCTACCTGATCCGCCACTCCGCCGTGTCCGGCCTGCTGGAGCAGGACGACGCGACGCTGCTCGGGCGCACGCTGCGCTTCGTCCAGCGGGACGCGTCCGAGGTGATGACGCCGCGGGTCCGGATGACCTCGGTGCGGCTGGACGACGACGCCGACGCGATCGTGGCCGCGTCCCTGGCCACCGGTCACTCGCGGTTCCCCGTCATCGACGGCACGCCCGACCGGATCACCGGGTTCGTGCACGTCAAGCAGGCGTTCGCGGTGCCGCTGGAGCAGCGCGCGTCGACGACCGCGGAGCGGCTGCAGTCGCCGGCGCTGCGGGTGCCCGAGACGATCGGCGCCGACGGCCTGCTGGGCCTGCTGCGCCGCGAGGGCCTGCAGATCGCCGTCGTCGCCGACGAGCACGGCGGCACGGCCGGCATCGTCACGCTCGAGGACCTGGTCGAGGAGATCGTCGGCGAGCTGGAGGACGAGCACGACAGGTCGCGCACCGGGTTCAGCCGTCGGGGCCGATCGGTCGCCTTCGACGCCGGCTGGCGCCCCGACGAGCTGCAGGACCGACTCGGCATCGAGGTGCCCGAGCACGGCGACTACGACACGGTCGGCGGATACGTCACCAGCCGCCTCGACCGCCTCCCGGAGCTCGGCGACG
>JAKONM010000308.1 GCA_022701925.1 Microbacteriaceae bacterium | reverse complement strand
GTACGTGAAGAACACGATCAGGCCGAAGAAGGTGGCCATGTAGAGCGGGTGGTCGCCGACGGTCAGGTAGTTCTGGATCCAGGTCACCCAGGCGGCGGGCGCCTGCCCGTTGCGCGGCTGGTTGAACTGGGCGATCAGCGCGGGCAGGTACAGCAGGCTCGAGGCGAAGATGACCGGCACGACGCCCGCCATGTTCACCTTGATCGGGATGTAGGTGTTGTTGCCGCCGTAGGTGCGGCGGCCCACCATCCGCTTCGCGTACTCGACAGGGATGCGCCGCTGCGACTGCTCCACGTAGACGACCGCGCCGACGATGACGACGCCGATCGCGACGACCGCCACCGCCGTCTCGATGGACTGCGACTGGCCGATGGCGATGATCGACTGCGGGAACCGGGCCGCGATCGCCGTGAAGATCAGCAGCGACATGCCGTTGCCGACGCCGCGCTCGGTGATCAGCTCGCCCATCCACATGATCAGGCCGGTGCCGGCGGTCATCGTGACCACCATCAGCACCGTGGCCCACCACTCGGGGTTCGTGATCAGGTTCGTGCAGGCGGCCGAGTCGGTGGTGCCGAACAGCGCACCGCTGCGGGCGACCGTGATCAGCGTCGTCGACTGCAGCACGCCGAGGGCGATGGTGAGGTAGCGCGTGTACTGGGTGAGGCGCGCCTGCCCCTCCTGGCCCTCCTTGTACAGGGCCTCGAAGCGGGGGATGACCACCCGCAGCAGCTGCACGATGATCGACGACGTGATGTAGGGCATGATGCCCAGCGCGAAGATCGAGAGCTGCAGCAGCGCACCGCCGCTGAACAGGTTCACCAGCTCGTAGAGGCCGCTGGTGCCCGACTGCTGGCTGGCCAGGCACGTCTGCACGTTCTGGAAGCTGACGAACGGGGCGGGCACGAAGCTGCCCAGCCGGAAGATGGCGATGATCCCCAGGGTGAACAGCACCTTGCGGCGCAGGTCGGGTGTGCGGAAGATCCGCGCGACGGCACTCAGCACTGCGTTCCCTACGCCTTCCGTTCATCCCTGACACGAGTCAGGGCCCCCGCCTTACGGCGAAGGGCCCCGACTCGATCAGGATCAGTTGACCGAACCGCCAGCAGCGATGATCTTCTGCTGCGCCGACTCGGACACCTTGTCGACAGCGACAGTCAGACTAACCGCGATGTCGCCGGTCCCGAGGACCTTGACCTTCTCGTTCTTGCGAACGGCGCCCTTGGCGACCAGGTCGGCCTTCGTGACCTCGCCGCCGTCCGGGTACAGGAGGGCCAGGCGGTCCAGGTTCACGACCTGGTACTCGACGCGGAACGGGTTCTTGAACCCCTTCAGCTTCGGGGACCGCATCACGAAGTTCAGGTTGCCGCCCTCCAGGCCCGGACGGACCTGGTAGCGGGCCTTGGTGCCCTTGCCGCCGCGGCCGGCGGTCTTGCCCTTCGAGCCCTCGCCGCGGCCCACGCGGGTGCGGTCCTTCTTCGCGCCCGGCGCGGGGCGCAGGTGGTGGAGCTTCAGCAGCGACACCTTGTCGCCCGCCGTCGTCTCCCGCTCGTTGCTGTCAGTCATCAGTCGATCTCCTCAACGCGCACGAGGTGGGCGACCGTGCGGACGTAGCCGCGGTTCTGGGCGTCGTCCGGGCGCTCGACCGTCTGGCCGATGCGTCGCAGACCGAGCGAACGCAGCGTGTCGCGCTGGTTCTGCTTCTCGCTCACCTTGGACTTGATCTGGGTCACGCGGAGCCCGGCCATCAGGCCCTCGCCTTCTGCGCCTCGGCCGCGGCGGCCTGGTCGCGCAGCAGGCGCGCCGGGACGACGGCGTCGATGTCGAGCCCACGGCGGCCGGCGACGGCAGCGGGCTCTTCGAGCTGCTGCAGCGCCGCGACGGTCGCGTGGACGATGTTGATGGTGTTCGACGAGCCGAGGGACTTCGACAGCACGTCGTGGATGCCCGCGCACTCGAGGACGGCCCGGACGGGACCGCCCGCGATGACGCCGGTACCGGCTGCGGCGGGACGCAGCAGCACGACGCCGGCGGCGGCCTCGCCCTGCACGGGGTGCGGGATCGTGGCGGCGATGCGGGGCACGCGGAAGAAGTTCTTCTTCGCCTCCTCGACGCCCTTGCTGATGGCGGTCGGCACCTCGCGGGCCTTGCCGTAGCCGACGCCCACGGTGCCGTTGCCGTCGCCCACGATCACGAGGGCGGTGAAGCTGAAGCGACGACCGCCCTTCACGACCTTGGAGACGCGGTTGATGGTGACGACGCGCTCGAGGAAGTTGCTGTCCCCGCCGCGGCCGCCGTCACGACCGCCGCGGCCGCCGTCACGGCCGCCGCGACCGCCGCCGCCAGCGCCGCTGCGGTCTCCCTGACCGCCGCGGCCGCGCGAGAGGCGGTTGTCCCGGCTGATGGAGTCGGTACCGGCCGCGGTCTCGACGGGGGCCTCGGCCAGCGCGTCGCCGGCTCCGGTCCCGGTGGTCTTGGTGTCGGTCACAGGCTCAGCCCTCCTTCACGGGCGCCGTCGGCGATCGCCGCGACCCGTCCCGTGTACTTGTTGCCGCCGCGGTCGAACACGACGGACTCGATGCCGGCCGCCTTGGCCCGCTCGGCGACGAGCTCGCCGACGCGCTTGGCCTTGGCGGTCTTGTCGCCGTCGAACGCCCGGAGGTCGGCCTCGAGGGTCGACGCGGAGGCGACGGTGTGCCCGATGGTGTCGTCGACCACCTGCACGAAGACGTGCCGGGCGGACCGGTTCACGACCAGGCGGGGCGTCGAGGACGAGCCGGAGATGCGCTTGCGCAGCCGGGTGTGCCGCTTGATGCGCGCGGCGCTGCGGGACGTGTTCGCCATGGCTACTTCCCACTCTTTCCGGCCTTGCGGCGCACGTTCTCGCCGGCGTACCGGACTCCCTTGCCCTTGTAGGGCTCGGGCTTGCGGATCTTGCGGATGTTCGCGGCCGTCTCGCCGACGGCCTGCTTGTCGATGCCCGACACGGTCAGCCGGTTGTTGCCCTCGACCGTGAACGAGATGCCGGCCGGCGGCTCGACGACGACCGGGTGCGAGAAGCCCAGCGCGAACTCGACGTTCGCGCCGCGCGCCTGCACGCGGTAGCCGGTGCCGACGACCTCGAGGCCCTTGCTGTAGCCCTGCGTCACACCGGTGATCTGGTTGGCGATCAGGGTGCGGGTCAGGCCGTGCAGCGACTTCGAGCGGCGCTCGTCGTCGGGGCGGGAGACCACCACGCGGCCGTCCTCGACGGACGCGGTCAGCGGGGCCGGGACCGTGTGGCTCAGGGTGCCCTTCGGGCCCTTCACCGTGACGGCGCTGCCGTCGACGGTCACGTCGACGCCGCTGGGGATGTCGATGGGGAGTCGTCCGATTCGCGACATGTCAGCTCACCACACGTAGGCGAGGACTTCCCCACCCACGCCCTTCGAGGTCGCCTGCCGGTCGGTCAGCAGACCGGAGGAGGTGGACAGGATGGCGACGCCGAGCCCGCCGAGGACCTTGGGGATCTCGGTCGACTTCGCGTACACGCGCAGGCCGGGCTTCGACACCCGCTTGATCCCGACGATGGAGCGCTCGCGGTTGGGGCCGTACTTCAGCGCCAGGTTCAGGGTCTTGCCGACGCGGGCGTCCTCGACGCTCCAGTCGGCGATGTAGCCCTCGTTCTTCAGGATCTCGGCGATGTGCGCCTTGAGCTTCGAGTGCGGAAGGCTGATCGCCTCGTGGTACGCCGAGTTGGCGTTGCGCACGCGGGTCAGCAGGTCCGCGACCGGATCGGTCATCGTCATGTGACTTCTGCTTTCGTCAGGTATCCCGCACGTCGTGCGCGGGACCTCGTACGGGACCTGTCGCCGGTGGGCGTCAGGCGTTGCCGTCGCTCGAGGCGGCGGCGCGGAACGGGAAGCCGAGCG
>JAKONM010000189.1 GCA_022701925.1 Microbacteriaceae bacterium | reverse complement strand
ACCTCGCACTGCACGTAGACGTCCGGCAGGAAGTTCATCTCGATCTTGATCGTGCCGTCGCCCTGGCAGTGCTCGCAGCGGCCGCCCCTGACGTTGAAGCTGAAGCGGCCGGGCAGGTACCCGCGCGACTTCGCCTCGACGGTCTCGCTGAAGAGCGTGCGGATGCGGTCGAACACGCCCGTGTAGGTCGCCGGGTTGGACCTCGGGGTGCGGCCGATCGGCGCCTGATCGACGTGCACGACCTTGTCCAGATCCTCCGTGCCCGTCACGCGGCGGTGCCGGCCGGCGACCTTGCGGGCGCCGTTGAGGCGGTTGGCCAGCACCCGGTACAGGATGTCGTTCACCAGCGAGCTCTTGCCCGAGCCGCTGACACCCGTCACCGCCGTCATGACGCCGAGCGGGAACTGGACCGTCACGTTCTTCAGGTTGTTCGCCGACGCGCCGACCACCTCGATGCGGCGCTTCCGGTCGATCTTGCGCCGCTGCGCGGGCACCTCGATCGACCGCCGGCCCGACAGGTAGTCGCCCGTCACCGACTCCTCGTCCTGGAGCAGCGTCTCGTAGTCGCCGGAGTGGACGACCCGGCCGCCGTTCACGCCCGCGCCGGGGCCGATGTCGACGATCCAGTCGGCGGTGCGGATCGTGTCCTCGTCGTGCTCGACCACGATCAGCGTGTTGCCCAGGTCGCGCAGCTTCACGAGCGTGTCGATCAGCCGGCGGTTGTCGCGCTGGTGCAGCCCGATCGAGGGCTCGTCGAGCACGTAGAGCACGCCGGTGAGCCCGGAACCGATCTGGGTGGCGAGCCGGATGCGCTGGGCCTCGCCGCCGGAGAGCGTGCCCGCGCTGCGCGACAGGGACAGGTAGGTCAGGCCCACCTCGGTCAGGAACGCCAGCCGGGCGCGGATCTCGCGCAGCACCTGGGCGGCGATCCGCGCCTGCCGGTCCGTCAGCTCGACCGTGTCCATGAACCGGGCGGCGTCGGCGATGCTCAGCTCCGCCACGTCGGCGATGCTGTGCCGGTCCACGAGCACCGACAGCACCTCGGGCTTCAGGCGCTTGCCGTGGCAGACCGCGCAGGGCACCTCGCGCAGGTACTCGGCCCACTTCTGCCGCTGCACGTCCGTCTCGGCCTGCAGCCAGTTGCGCTCCAGGTACGGGATCACGCCCTCGAAGCCCTGGCTGTAGGTCATCTCGCGCCCGTAGCGGTTCTTCCACTTGACCCGGACCTCGAAGTTGTTGCCGTGCAGCACGGCGTCGCGCACGTCGTCGGGCAGGGCCTCCCACGGGCTGCCGAGGTCGAAGCCGAGGTCGCGGGCCAGGCCGCCGAGCATGCGCTCGTAGTAGTTGTAGAGCTGCTTGCCCTGGTTGCTCCACGGGATGATCACGCCCTCGCGGATGGACAGCGCGGGGTCCCCCAGCAGCAGGTCGGCGTCGACCGCCATCCGGGTGCCGAGGCCCGAGCACTCGGGGCAGGCGCCGAACGGGGCGTTGAACGAGAACGTGCGGGGCTCGACGTCCGTCAGCTGGATGGGGTGGTTGTTCGGGCAGGACAGCTTCTCCGAGAAGCTGCGCCAGGCCGCGGGGCCCTCGGCGTCCACGAAGTTCACCTGGACGACGCCGTCGGTCAGCGACAGCGCGGTCTCCAGCGAGTCGGTCAGCCGCTTCAGCAGGTCCGGGCTCGCCACCAGGCGGTCGACGACGACCGCGATGTCGTGCTTGTACGACTTCTTGAGGGGCTTCGCCTCGGCCAGCTGCACCGTCTCGCCGTCGACGACCGCGCGGGCGTAGCCCTTCGCCGACAGCTCCTTGAACAGGTCCGCGAACTCGCCCTTCTTCTGCTGCACCACGGGGCTGACGACCTGGTAGCGGGTGCCCTCCGGCAGCTCCATCAACTGGTCGGCGATCTGCTGCACCGTCTGGCTGGCGATGACCTCGTGGCAGATGGGGCAGTGGGGCACGCCGACGCGGGCCCACAGCAGCCGCATGTAGTCCCAGACCTCGGTGATCGTGCCGACGGTCGAGCGGGGGTTCCGGTTCGTCGACTTCTGGTCGATGGAGACCGCGGGCGACAGGCCCTCGATGAAGTCCACGTCCGGTCGGTCGACCTGGCCGAGGAACTGCCGGGCGTAGGCGGAGAGCGACTCGACGTAGCGGCGCTGGCCCTCGGCGAAGATCGTGTCGAACGCCAGGGACGACTTGCCGCTGCCCGACAGGCCCGTGAAGACCACCAGCGCGTCGCGCGGGATCTCCACGTCCACGTCCCGCAGGTTGTGGACCCGGGCCCCCCTGACGCTCAGCCTGGCGCTGCTCCCCACCCGCGAGATCGACACCCCGGAAGTGTAGGGAAGCCCTACGACAAGCCTGTGCGGAGGCCGGGGCGCAGCCGCGGCGGTGCATGATCCCGTCCGTGGCGGCGTCGAGGAGCGGGCGGTGGGCGGTGCCCGTGCTGGCCGCGGTGCTCGGGGTCGCCGGCGCGCTGGTCCGCATCCGCTACGTGCTGCACAGCGGCCTGCTCTCGGTCGGCACCTACGACGACGGCGTGCACTACGCGGTCGCGGCGTCGCTGCTGCACGGCCGGCTGCCCTACCGCGAGGTGCTGTTCCTGCAGCCGCCCGGCATGGCGGTCTTCGCCGCGCCGGCCGCGCTGGTCGGCCAGCTGTTCGGCGACGCCGCCGGCCTCGGCACCGCGCGCATCGCGGTGGCGCTGCTGGGCGGCCTGAACACGGCGCTCGTGGTCCTGGTGCTCGCCCGGCTGGGCCGCACCGCGGCGCTCTGCGGAGGGTCGCTCTACGCGCTGTCGTTCTCGGCGGTCTACGTCGAGCGGTCGCTGGTGCTGGAGGCGCCGGGCACCACCGGGCTGCTGCTGTCGCTGGTGCTGCTGCAGCGCGCCGCCCGCACGGGACGCGGCCGGTGGTGGCTGCTCGCCGGCGCCGCCGCGGGGCTGACGGTCGGGCTGAAGGTCTGGTACCTCGTGCCCTTCGCCGTCCTGCTGGTCGGCGGCCGGGGCGGCCGGGCGCGGTTCCTCGCGGGCGGGCTCGTCGCGGGCGCCGCCGTGTACGTGCCGTTCTTCGCCGCCGCGCCCGCGCGCATGTGGGACCAGGTGGTCGTCGCGCAGCTCACCCGGCCCGACGACGCCGTCGGCCTCGGCAAGCGGGTGCGCGCGGTGCTCGGGGTGACCGCCCCGGGCCAGACCACGCCGCTGGCCGGCGTCCCCGGTCGGGAGGTGGGCCTGGTGCTGCTGGTCCTGGCCGTCGCGATGACCGTCCTTGCGCTGACCGACCGCCGGGCCCGTCTGCTCGTCGCCCTGCTGGCGGCCTGCACCGCCCTGCTGCTGGCGACCCCGTCGTTCTTCCAGCACTACACCGCGCTGGCCGCCGCCCCCCTGGCGCTGGTCGGCGGCGCGGGCGCCCAGCGCGCCGCCGTGCTGCTGCGCGGCCGGTGGGCGCCGCCGGCCGTCATCGCCGTCGTCGTCGTGCTGGCGGTGTCGATGAACGTGCGGCACGACGCCCGCCGTCAGTGGGAGCGCCCGCCGGTCGCCGCACTGCGGGCCGCGGTGCAGCAGGTGAACGGCTGCGTGACGGCGGACGACCCCACCGTCCTCGCCGTCGTGGACCGGCTCACCCCGGACCTCGCCGCGGGCTGCCCCCTGCAGGCGGACCCGAGCGGCATCGGCTACCTGCTGCCGGACGGCCGCGGCTCCCGCGGCTCGGAGCGGATCGACAAGCCGGCCTTCCAGCGGGAGATCGTGCGCTATCTGCGCTCCGGCTCCGCCTACCTGTGGACCCGCGGCGACGGCCTGCAGGTCACCCCTGCGACGGCGGAGCGCCTGCGCGACGCTCCCGTGCTCTTCCGCGAGGGACGGTGGGTGCTCCGGGCGGTCACGGGCTGACCCGCGATCAGACCCCCGAGCCGCCGGCGGCGAGCACCTGCCCGTGCAGCCGGGCCCGCTCCTCCAGCACCCGGCCCACGACCTCGACGAAGCGCTGCTGCGAGCCGTGCGGCCAGTGGGGCGACAGGTAGTGCTCCACCAGGCGGCGCCGCGCGTCGCGTCCGGCCTCGTCGGCCAGCGCGTCCGCGAGCAGGTCGCCGATGCCGGCCGCCGCCTCGGCGCGCAGACGGGGCACGACCCCGAGCAGGCCGGAGTCCGCGCTGATGGCCTCGCCGTGCGGCACGGTGACGACCAGCGGGCGCAGCGAGGGCAGCCAGGCGGTCGTGACGGCGGACACGTCGGCCACCAGCAGATGGGCCCGCGCCATCGACGCCTCGATCGGCTCCGCGTCGGCGTCGACCACGGCGTGCCCCTCCCCCGCGGCGGCGATCGACTCGCGGACGGCCCGATCGGCGACGGCGTACAGGCGGGAGGTGACGCCCGTCAGCGGGTGGGGGCGGTAGAGCACCCGGTAGCGGGGGTCCTGCAGCAGCGCGTCGACGACCGCCTGCCCGTGGCTGAGCACCGAGCTGTAGGCGACGGACGGCTGCGCGCCCTCCCACGTCGGGGCGTAGAGCACCGTGCGGGGGCCGTCGACCGCCGGGGCGTCGGCGGGCGGCGGGGAGAGCGTGACGGGCTGCCCGACCACGATCCCCCGGTCCTCCGCGTCGAACCGCATCAGGCGGGCGGCGATCCGCTCGACGGCGGCCCGGCCCGGCGCGAAGAAGTAGTCGTAGGCCTTCAGCTGGTTCGACGCGGACACGCCCTTGTCGCTGTCGCCGTGCCCGATGTAGGCGTGGAGCAGCGAGGAGAACCGCAGGTTCTCGAAGTTGCGGGGCAGGTGGCTCACGTACAGGGCGAGCCCCACGTCGCTGCGGGAAAGCAGCCCGTCGAGCGTGCCGTACCGCGCCACGGTCACCACGGGCACCCGCGAGCCCTCCCGCAGCTGCGCGGCGACCCGCGAGTCCTGGCACACGACCACCAGCCGGTGGGCGTCGTGGACCGCCTCGAAGGTCGGCAGCCAGGGCGTGATCTGGTACATCGTGTCCAGCGCGCCCGGGAAGTAGACCATCACGGCCGCGTCGAGGGAGGAGGCGCCCAGCCGCGCGTCCTCGCCCTGCCGGTTGACGAGCGTCCGCGGGAACAGCCGCGAGCCCCGCAGCGACTTCAGCACCGAGGTCTGCGCGCGCCGCCGCAGGTCGATCAGCACGCGTCGCACCGGATCACTGTAGCCAGGGGCCCGGACGCCGGCCCCTCGCGCAGCCGTGCCTCAGACCAGGTGCCCGGCCTTCTCCATCTGCCGCAGCTCGCCCTTCATCTCGGACAGCTCGTCGCGCAGCCGGCCGGCCAGCTCGAACTTCAGCTCGTTCGCCGCCTGCAGCATCTGCGTGTTCAGATCGGCGATCACCGCCTCCAGCTCGGCGGCCCCCTTCGCCGCCAGGCCCTCCCGCTTGAGGTTCGGCACCGGCTGCCGCCGCCCGCCGCCGTCGTTCTTCTTCGACAGCATCCGGTCGGTGTCGGCCGCCTCGCGCGCCAGCTGGTCGGTGATGTCGGCGATGCGCTTGCGCAGCGGCTGCGGGTCGATGCCCCGCTCGAGGTTGTACGCGACCTGCTTCTCCCGACGCCGGTTCGTCTCGTCGATGGCCTTCGCCATCGAGTCCGTGACGGTGTCGGCGTACATGTGCACCTGGCCGGAGACGTTGCGCGCCGCGCGGCCGATCGTCTGGATCAGGGAGGTGGAGGAGCGCAGGAACCCCTCCTTGTCGGCGTCGAGGATCGCGACGAGCGACACCTCGGGCAGGTCCAGGCCCTCGCGCAGCAGGTTGATGCCGATCAGCACGTCGTACACGCCCTGGCGCAGCTCGGTCAGCAGCTCGACGCGGCGCAGCGTGTCGACGTCCGCGTGCAGGTACCGCACGCGCACGCCCGCCTCGCCGAGGAAGTCGGTGAGGTCCTCCGCGCTCTTCTTCGTCAGCGTGGTGACGAGCACGCGCTCCTGCTTCTCGGCGCGGATCCGGATCTCCTCGAGCAGATCGTCGACGCGGCCCTTCGAGGGCTTGATCACGATCTCCGGGTCGATCAGGCCGGTCGGACGGATGATCTGCTCGACCACGCCGTCGGCCATGCCGAGCTCGTAGCGGCCGGGGGTCGCCGACAGGTAGACGGTCTGGCCGACGCGCTGCGAGAACTCCTCCCACGTCAGCGGGCGGTTGTCCAGCGCGGAGGGCAGCCGGAACCCGTGCTCGACCAGCACCCGCTTGCGCGAGGCGTCGCCCTCGTACATCGCCCCGATCTGCGGCACGGTGACGTGCGACTCGTCGATGACCGTCAGGAAGTCGTCGGGGAAGTAGTCGAGCAGGCAGTGCGGCGCCGCCCCGGGCGCGCGTCCGTCGATGTGCCGCGAGTAGTTCTCGATGCCGTTGCAGAAGCCGATCTGCTCCATCATCTCCAGGTCGAACGAGGTGCGCATGCGCAGCCGCTGCTCCTCGAGCAGCTTGTTCTCCCGCTTCAGCACACCGAGCCGGTCGTCCAGCTCGGTGCGGATGGTGCCCATCGCGCGCTCCATCGTCGCCGGGCTCGCCGCGTAGTGCGTCGCCGGGAAGATCGACACCGCGTCCAGCTTGGCGATGACCTCGCCGGTCAGGGGGTGCAGCGAGTAGAGCGCCTCCACCTCGTCGCCGAACATCTCGATGCGCACGGCGTGCTCCTCGTACACCGGGATGATCTCGATCGTGTCGCCGCGCACGCGGAAGCGTCCGCGCGAGAAGTCGAAGTCGTTACGCTGGTACTGCATGCCGATGAAGCCGCGCACCAGGGCGTCGCGGCTGATCCGCTGGCCGGTCTGCAGCGCGACCATCGCCTCCAGGTACTCCTCGGCCGCGCCGAGGCCGTAGATGCACGACACGGTGGACACCACGATCACGTCGCGCCGGCTCAGCAGCGAGTTCGTGGTCGAGTGCCGCAGGCGCTCCACCTCCGCGTTGATGGACGAGTCCTTCTCGATGAAGGTGTCCGTCTGCGGCACGTAGGCCTCGGGCTGGTAGTAGTCGTAGTAGGAGACGAAGTACTCGACCGCGTTGTCGGGCATCAGCTCGCGGAACTCGTTCGCCAGCTGGGCGGCGAGGGTCTTGTTGTGGGCCAGCACCAGGGTGGGGCGCTGCACGGCCTCGATCAACCAGGCCGTGGTGGCCGACTTGCCGGTGCCCGTCGCGCCCAGCAGCACGATGTCGGGCTCCCCGGCCTTCACGCGACCGGCGAGGTCGGCGATCGCGGTCGGCTGGTCGCCGCCGGGGGTGTAGTCGCTGACCACCCGGAACGGGCGGACGGCACGCGTCGGCTGCATGGTCCAACGGTACGACCGCGCGCCGACATGCCGGCGCGCGCGAGGAGGCCCCCGTCCGCTCGTGGCGGACGGGGGCCTGGTCGAGCGGTCCTACTGAGCGACCGAGGAGTCGAAGCTCGTCGAGTTCACCGCGCCGTTGACGCCCTTCGGGAAGAAGCCGCCCTTGGTGACGCCCTTCGCCGGGTTCAGGTAGGCGATGTTCAGCACCTGCGCGGGCGTGCGGCTGTACACGATGCCGTTGCGGTCGGTGGGGACCAGGTTCGACTTGTTGATCGGCTTCTTGTCGCCGTAGCTGCTCTCGTTGATGCCCTGGTCGTCGTCGCTCGTGCCGTCCAGCGAGTCGCGCGCGTCGGAGAGCTTCTTGACGATCGAGTTGACCTTGTCGCTGCCCTCGGCGGAGAGCAGGGCGCGGATGGCACCGGCGTGGTACGCCTCGACGGCCAGGATGCCGGCGGCGGCCTCCAGGTAGCCCTTGTTCGAGATGAGGCCCGCGGCCCCCTTGTAGGCCGTGACACCCACGTCCTCGAACAGGAACGCACCGAACAGGAAGTTCTGCTCGCTGGCGAACGGGTTGAACGTGCCCGTCTTGATCACGCCGGCCGCCTTCGCCGCGGCGGTGAAGGCCGCGGTGAAGTCGATCTCCGGACGCGCGACGGCGGCGTTCCCGAGCGCCTTGCGCAGGAAGCGGACGTGCTCGCGCTCGTCGCGGGCGATCTCACGGGCGTGCATCATGAGGCGCTTGCTCTTCCACGGCACCTCCTTGCCGCCGTGGACCTTGCCGATGCCCTCGGCGCCGGACGCGTCGGCGTCGGTCAGGCCCTTGCCGGTGACGGCGCGGAGGTAGAACTCGGCCTCGAGGTACTCGAGGTTCAGGGCGAAGTTCAGGACGGCGCCGTCCGTCGCCGGGCCCAGGGTGACCGCGGCGTTCGCGGCGCCGCCGCCGGCGACCGTGGCGACGGCCGCACCGGCGCCCGCGACGCCCAGCATCGTGAAGAGCTTGCGGCGGTCGACCTCGGTCTTCGCGCTGCGGTTGACCGCCGCGGTGATGAAGTTCTTCTCGTACACGTGATCTCCTGGATCAAGAAGGGGGATCGCCCTGGGCGGATCCCCGGACGGGCTCCGGTTCGACCCCGGCGCCGAGAGCGAAGTTAGGTTCATCCCGCGGTTGAACCTCGGTGCGACACGGCGGTCTTCACCGCGTCACCACCCCCGTTCGGGGGTGTTCGGGATGGAACGATGAGTCCCGTGCGGAATGCGGCCCGACGCCCGGCGGTGGCGCTCGTCCTGACCAGCGCCGCCTCGCTGCAGGTCGGCGCGGCGGTCGGCGCGACGCTCTTCCCGCTGGTCGGCCCCTTCGGGGTCGCCGCGATGCGCCAGGTGACCTCGGCGATCGTGCTCGGCGCGGTGGTCCGGCCGCCGCTCCAGCGCATCGGGCTGCGGCGGCTGGCGCCCGCCATCCTGCTGGGCGTCGTGCTGGTCGGCATGAACCTCGCGCTGTACGGCGCCGTGGAGCGCATCGGCCTGGGCCTCGCGGTGACCGTCGAGTTCCTGGGGCCGCTCGCCGTGGCCCTGCTGGGGGCGCGGCGGCGGCGGGACGCGCTGGTCGCCCTGCTCGCCCTGGCCGGGGTGGCGGCGCTGGCCGGCGCCTTCGGCGGACCGGCCCCGGACGCGGGCGGGCTCGCGCTCGGCCTCGCCGCAGCCGCGCTCTGGGCCGCGTACATCCTGCTCAGCGAGCGCGCCGGCGCGCTGCCGGGGCTGACGGGCACCGCGGTGGCGGCCTTCGTCGGCACGGTGCTGACCCTGCCCGTGCTCGTCGTGCTGCTGGCCGCGCTGCCCGGGGAGCGTCTGCTGCAGGTGCTGGCCGTCGGCGCCGCGGTCGGCCTGCTGTCCTCGGCGCTGCCCTACTCGCTGGACCTCGTGGTGCTGCGACGGCTGCCGCGCGCCGTGTTCGGGATGCTGCAGAGCGCCCATCCCGTCGCGGCGGCCCTGTTCGGCCTCCTCGTGCTGGGCCAGCACCTCGACCTGCTGCAGGTGGCCGGCGTCGCGGCGGTCTGCGGCGCCAACGTCCTGGCCCTCAGCGGCCGACCGGCCGGTCCCCCGCCGGCCTGATCACCCGCGCAGCGACCGCCACAGGTCGTCGACGCGCCGCAGCGTCGACTGCAGGTCGCCGCCCGTGTCGATCACGTCGGTCGCCAGCGCGCGGCGCTGCGCGTCCGGCATCTGGCTGGCGATGCGGGCGCGCGCGTCCTCGGGCGACATGCCGCGCAGCTCGATCAGCCGCTGCAGCCGCACCTCCTCGGGCGCGTCCGCCACCACCACCCGGTCGAACTCGCCCGTGCCGCGGGCGTCGATGAGCGGCACGTCGTACACCACCACCGCGGACCGGTCCCGCGCGAGGGCCGTCCGGAAGGCGGCCTGGGAGCGGTGCAGCACCGACGGATGGACGATCCCGTTCAGCAGGGAGCGCTTGCCCTCGTCGCCGAACACGATGCCGGCCAACGCGGCCCGGTCGAGCGACCCGTCGGCCGCGATCACCCCGTCGCCGAAGGCGTGCCGGATCGCCTCGAGCGCAGGCTGACCGGGCTCCACGGCCTCGCGGGCGAGCGCGTCGGCGTCGATCACCTGCGCCCCGAGCTCGCCGAGCCGGCGCGACACCGTGGACTTGCCCGACGCGATGCCGCCGGTGACCGCGATCAGAGGCATGCTCCCAGCCTATGGGCGAGCACCTCCCGGAGACGACGAAGGGCGGCCCCCGCGGGGACCGCCCTTCGTCGTGCTAGCGCCGGATCAGCGGCTGGCGAGACGCTCGCGCAGCGCGGCGAGCGACTCGTCGTCGGCCAGGCGGCCGGACGTGTCGGTCGGGCTGGCGAAGGTGTTCTCCGCGCGGGCCACGGCCTCGTCGGCCGCCTGCTTGGTGATCTGCGCCTTGTGCGCCTCCCAGCGGGCCTGGGCCGCGGCGTACTCCTGCTCCCACTTGTCGCGCTGCTCCTCGAAGCCCTCGCGCCACTCGTTGGTCTCCGGGTCGAAGCCCTCGGGGTACTTGTAGTTCCCCTGCTCGTCGTACTCGGTGAGCATGCCGTAGAGCGCCGGGTCGAACTCGGTGCTCTCGGGGTCGACGTCCTCGTTCGCCTGCTTCAGCGACAGCGAGATGCGACGGCGCTCGAGGTCGATGTCGATGATCTTGACGAAGACCTCCTCGTTGACCGACACGACCTGCTCGGCCAGCTCGACGTGGCGGCTGGAGAGCTCGGAGATGTGCACCAGGCCCTCGATGCCGTCCGCGACGCGGACGAAGGCGCCGAACGGCACGAGCTTCGTGACCTTGCCCGGCGCGACCTGACCGATCGCGTGGGTGCGGGCGAAGACCTGCCACGGGTCCTCCTGCGTCGCCTTCAGCGACAGCGAGACCCGCTCGCGGTCCAGGTCGACCTCGAGCACCTCGACGGTGACCTCCTGGCCGACCTCGACGACCTCGCTCGCGTGCTCGATGTGCTTCCACGAGAGCTCGGAGACGTGCACCAGCCCGTCCACGCCGCCCAGGTCGACGAAGGCGCCGAAGTTGACGATCGAGGACACCGTGCCCTTGCGGACCTGGCCCTTGTGCAGGTTGTTGAGGAACGTGGTGCGGCTCTCGCTCTGCGTCTGCTCGAGCAGGGCGCGGCGGGACAGCACGACGTTGTTGCGGTTCTTGTCCAGCTCGAGGATCTTCGCCTCGATCTCCTGGCCCAGGTACGGAGTCAGGTCGCGGACGCGGCGCAGCTCGATCAGCGAGGCGGGCAGGAAGCCGCGCAGGCCGATGTCGACGATCAGGCCGCCCTTGACGACCTCGATGACGGTGCCGGTGACGACGCCGTCCTCCTCCTTGAGGCGCTCGACGTCGCCCCAGGCGCGCTCGTACTGCGCACGCTTCTTGGAGAGGATCAGGCGGCCTTCCTTGTCCTCCTTCTGGAGGACGAGGGCCTCGACGCTGTCGCCGACGGCGACGACCTCGTTGGGGTCGACGTCGTGCTTGATCGAGAGCTCGCGCGAGGGGATGACGCCCTCGGTCTTGTAGCCGACGTCGAGGAGCACCTCGTCGCGGTCGATCTTCACGACGGTGCCCTCGATGAGGTCGCCGTCGTTGAAGAACTTCAGGGTCAGCTCGACCGCGGCCAGGAAGTCCTCTGCAGAGCCGATGTCGTTGATCGCGACCTGCTTGGGGGCCGAGGCGGTCGGTGTGAGAGTCATGGAGTTGATGTGATGGTTTCGTGTCGGCCGCAGCAGGCCCTCACGGGCCGTCCGCGGACATGCGGATGGAGTTGTGGCGGACGGCCTGCGGCCGACCAGCGGAGCACCGGCCCGATCGGATCGGTGCGCCTGACGCCGTCCTGCGGCACGGGCCGCGGACGCGATCCGTCAGTCTACCCGCATCCCCCCGACAGCGGTACGGGTGCGCGCGCCCCCGTCCGCCGCATGACGCGCGGTTGCGATCCTCGCGCGCGGAGCGTCCCGCCCGGCGTACCGTGACGGGCACGTTCACGCCGCCGTCGAAGGAGCCGTCGGCCCGCTCGACCCGCCTGGAGGCGCCATGTGCCGGCTGCTCGGCTCGGCTTCGCCCCTGCCCGCCTCGATCGAGACCGTGCTCGGTCTCGGGCAGCGGCAGGTCTTCGTCGACATGGCGCGCCTGCACCGCGACGGCTGGGGCACCGCATGGCTCGACGCCGAGGGCGAGGTCCACCGTCACGTCCGGGCCGCCAGCGCCGTGGGCGACCCGGAGCTCGAGGACCTGCTCGCCGGCCGGCCCGCCACCGCCCGCCTGGTGCACCTGCGGCTCGCGACGCAGGGGCTGGCGTGCACCCGCGAGAACACGCACCCCTTCCTCGCGGACGGCATAGCGTTCGCGCACAACGGCTCGCTCGAGCCCGCCGAGGCCCTCGACCGGTTCGTCGGCCCGGAGCAGGCGGCGGCGCTCGAGGGCACCACGGACAGCGAGCGGTACTTCGCCGCGGTGCGCACCCAGATCGCCCGGGGCGCGACGGCGCTCGACGCGCTGGTCGACGTCGTCGCCGCGCTGCGGGCCGTCTACCCGGGTCGCAGCCTGAACGCGCTGGTGCTGAGCGGCACCGAGCTGTTCGCCGTGCACGCCAGCGAGGGCGTGCCGATCCCCCACGGCGTCTTCGCCGCCAGCGGCATCGCCGCGGAGCAGCTGCCCCGTCACCACGTGGACGCCTACTACCTGATGCGGACCCGGCGCGGCGAGGACGGCTCCGTCCTCTTCGCGTCGAGCGGTCTCGACATCGCCGGCTGGGACCCGCTGCCCGCGGAGAGCGTGACCCGCGTCGACCTGCGGACGCTGCGCTCCGAGACCGTCCCCCTGGCGCAGGCCTCGTCCCTGTCCCTCGGCGGCGGACATCGCATGGTCGCCTGACCGGTCGGATGCACGAGGAGGGCCCGGCCGCGATGCGCGGCCGGGCCCTCCCTCTGGTTCAGCGGATCACTCCTTGTCGAGGTCCGTGTTCAGCAGCTCGGCCAACGAGTCGAGCGCGGCGTCGGCGCCGTCGCCGTCAGCGCTGAGGACGACCTCCTCGCCGTGGCCGATGCCCAGGGACAGGATCCCCAGGATGCTGGCGGCGTTGACGCTCTTGCCGGCCTTGGTGGTCAGGGTGACCGGGACGCCGGACTTGGCGGCGGCCTGGCTGAACAGCGATGCGGGTCGGGCGTGCAGCCCGACGCTCGACGCGATGGTGACGGTGCGTTCCGGCATGGTTCTCCTCGGCGGTGGGGTTGGCTGCGGCCGGGCGTGCGCCCGACCGGGTCGTGCGATCAGTCCTCGTCGTCCTCGTCCGGCGTCAGCAGGGCGTAGACCTGGTCCGAGGTCGTGGCGCTGCGCAGCTGCTCCGCCTTGGCGGGGTCGAGCAGGATCTCCGCCAGCTGCGAGAGCAGGGCGATGTGCCCGCCTCCCGCTGCGGCGATGCCGACGCAGACCGAGACGGCGTTGCCCTCCCAGTCGACGCCCTCCGGGAAGCGGAGCACCACCAGGGCGTCCTGCTTCACCGACTCCTTGCCGGCGAGCGTGCCGTGCGGGATCGCGACGCCCTCGCCCACGAACGTCGACACGGTGCGCTCGCGCTCGAGCATCGCGTCGACGTACGACTCGTCGACGGCGCCCGCCTCGACCAGCGCGGCACCGCACTGGCGCACCGCGTCGAAGCGGTCCTCCGCCGTGCGGTCGAGGCGGATGGACTGCTCCGCCAGCAGTGAGGTCAGCGCTGCGTCGGCCACGGTCAGACCTCGACCGTCGTGCCGTCCTGGATCGCCTTGACGATCTTCGCGACCTTCGGGTCGCCCAGGAAGAGCTGGAACGGGACGACGGGCACGTCGGGCACGACCCCCTTCGCGCGGTCGGCGAGGCCGGCCTGGGTGACGACGACGTCCGCGTCCTTCGGGATCTGCGCGACGGGCGAGTGCTCCACGACGACGCCGTTCTTCTTCAGCTGCTTCTTCAGCTGGCCCGCCAGCATCACGCTGCTGCCCATGCCGGCGTCGCATGCGACAACCAGCTTCTTGATGCTCGAGCCATCGATCGTCGTCATCGGAATCCGTGCTCCTTCGCTCCGTGTGCCGGAAGTCTATCCAGTGGTGTCATGACGAACGCCGGGCGGGAGCAGTGCTCCCGCCCGGCGTTCTCGATGAGGATGCGTCAGCTGCCGGCGACCGCGGTCTTGCGACCCTTGTTCGCCGCGTTCGTGGCGTTGGCCTCGTCGAGGTCCATCGCCACCTTCTCGCTGCGGCCGAAGCCGAGCACCAGGGAGCCGACGACCGCCGCGACGATCGCGGAGATCAGCACCCCCAGGATGTTGGGCAGCAGCGTGCCCGGGGCCGAGACCAGCACGTAGGCGATGATCGAGCCCGGCGAGGCGGCTGCGAGCAGCCCGCCGCCGAGGACGACGAAGCTCAGCACGCCCGCCGCGCCGCCGACGATGGCCGCCACGACCAGGATCGGCTTCATCAGCACGTACGGGAAGTAGATCTCGTGGATGCCGCCCAGGAAGTGGACGATCATCGCGGACGGGACGGTCGGGCGGACGGCGCGCGGGCCGAACAGCAGCATCGCGGTCAGGATGCCGAGGCCGGGGCCGGGGTTCGACTCGATCATGAACAGGATCGAGGTGCCGCCCGAGGTGCCCGCCTGCTGGACGCCCAGGGGCACCAGGACGCCGTTGCCGATCGCGTTGTTCAGGAACAGCACCTTCGCGGGCTCGACGATGATCGAGGCCAGCGGCAGCAGCCGCGACTCGACCAGCAGGTCGACGATGGCGCCGAGGCCGCCGTTGATGAAGTTGATGATCGGGCCGAGGATGTAGATGCCGACGATCGCCATCGCGCCGCCGATGATCCCGGCGGAGAAGTTGTCGACCAGCATCTCGAAGCCCGAGGCGAGCTTGCCGTCGACCAGTCGGTCCCAGGCCTTCAGCACGACACCGGCGAGCGGGCCCATGATCAGGCCGGCGAGGAAGTTCGGGCCGAGGCCCGTGATGTTCTCCGGCGCCGTGATGCCCGTCGTGAACGGCGGGACCAGGCCGAGGGCGACCGGGGCGACGACCGCGCCCATGGTCGCGATGGCGCCGACCACGGCGCCGCGCTGGCCGTGGACCTGACGGCCGCCGGTGTAACCGATCAGGATCGGCAGCAGGAAGACGATGATCGGGCCGACCACCGTGCTCACCTGGGCCGCGAACGGCACCGTGGCGTCCTGCGCGATCGCTCCGGTGCCGCGGGCGATGAGGTTGATCCATCCGTTCGGGATGGTGATGGCGGTGATCAGGCCCCAGGCGATGAACGCGCCCAGGTTGGGCATGATCATGCCTGCGAGGAATGCGCCGAAGCGCTGGATTGCCGCGCGCGGGCCGGAGCCCGTCACCGTCGGCGTGAATGCGGACATTGTCCTGTTACCCCTTTGTAGCGAGAGTCCGAAGGTGGAGTTCAGCGTCTTCATCGACACCTCGGTTCGCCGGGGTGCGTCACGCATCCAAGTCCGAAACGTTGCGCGTGTCAACCACGGCCCCCGCGGTTGCGCGGACGCCGATCGGCGGCGCCACTCGAGCGCCTCGTCGGTCAGTGCGCGGCCGCGTCCCAGTCGTGCCCCGTGCCCACCTGCACCTCGAGCGGCACGCGCAGCGACGCCGCCTCCCGCAT